>NZ_JBEOXI010000569.1:0-2355 GCF_040296465.1 Streptomyces sp. NPDC002130 | reverse complement strand
GCACCAACCTGACGATGGCGCTGACCGCCAAGAACATGCCGTACAAGCACGGCTTCGGCCCGTTCGCGCCCGAGGTGTACCGCGTGCCGGTGGCGACCGACCGGCCGCTGGTGTCACCGCCGGCGGTGAGGAGGTGCTGGATTTCGGCGATGGTGAGCCCGAGCCCGCGGAGCTCGCCGATGAACCGCACGCACCACAGGGCGTCGTCGGTGTAGAGCCGGTACCCGGCCGGGCTGCGGCCCAGGGTGCAGATCAGCCCGAGGTCGGTATACTCGCGCAACGCTTTCACCGGCACCGCGGTGCGCGCGGACAATTCCCCGATCGTCATCGTCCGTGTTGTCGTGTCCATGGGTGTTCCCGGCTTCGCGTGGGGTGGGCGTGCGCGTTCAGCCTGCACAGCAGGAGAGTTTGGTGACGTCGGTGGTGAAGGTCTGGGCGGTGAGTTTCAATGCTTCGCCCATGGTCAGATACGGCGCCCAGGTGTGGGCGAGCTGGTGCACGGTCAAGCCCGCGGTCATGGCGTAGCCGGCGGCGGTGATCAGGTCTCCGGCATTGTCGGTGAGTGCGTGCACGCCCAGAATCCGGCCCGTGCCCTGCTCGGCGATGATTTTGACCAGGCCGCGGGTGTCGCGGTTGACCAGTGCCCGCGGCACGTACGCCAAGTCCAGGACCCGGCACTGGCAGGCCAGCCCGGCCTGGGCTGCTTGGGCGTCGGTCAGTCCGACCGAGGCGATCGCGGGGCTGGTGAACGTCACGCGCGGCACGGTGGTGTAGTCCAGGGTCCGGTCTGCGCCGGTGAGGGCGTTGTCGGCGACCAGGGTGCCCTGGGCGGCGGCCACGTACACGAACTGCGGGTCCCCGGTCACGTCCCCGGCGGCCCAGATCCGCGGATTGCTGCTGGCCTGGTGATCGTCGATGACGACCGCGCCGTCGGCGTCGACTGTGACACCGACCGACTCCAGGCCCAGGCCCGCGGTGTTGGGGCGGCGGCCGGTGGCGATGAGCACGTGCTCGGCCCGCAGCTCGGTGGAGTTGCCGCCGGGGGTGCGTACGGTCATCACCTTGTGCCCGTCGACGGCCAGAACTTTCTCGACGGTGGTGGCGGTGTGCACATCGATGTGCTCGTCGGTGAAGACGGCCTCGAGCGCGGCCGAGATTTCCGGTTCCTCACCGGAGGTCAGCCGAGTGCGAGCGATCACCGTCACCGTGCTGCCCAGGCGGGCGAACAGCTGGGCTTGTTCCAGTCCCACGTACCCCGCGCCCAGCACGATCAGCGACTCCGGCAGGGTGGTCAGGTCCATGGCTGTGGTCGAAGTCAGGTATCCGGCCTCGGCGAGCCCGGCCACGGGCGGTACCGAGGGCGAAGCGCCGGTGGCGATCAGATAGTGGTCGGCCTCGATGACCCGGGTGCCGCCCCCGGTCAACTCGACTCGCAGCGCTGGCGTCGCGGGCGCCCCGTCGAATACTGCGGTGCCGGACACGATCTCCCACCCGTAATCGGTGGCCAGGTCGACGTACTTGTCGGTCCGCAGGTGCTCTACCAGCGCGTCCTTACCCGCAATCAGGTCGGCGAAGTCGACCGGCACGGTGGCGGCAGTGAGCCCGGGGAACCGGCCGGCCGCCGCGGCGGTGTGGCGGGCCTCGGCGGCGGCCAGCAGCGCCTTCGACGGCACGCACCCGACGTTGACGCAGGTGCCGCCGACGGTGCCGCGCTCCACCATCACGACACGTTTGCCGAGGTTTGTCGCCGCGATGGCGGCGGCGAACGCCGCCGATCCGGAACCGATGATCGCCAGATCGGCGCGGGAATCTGTCGGGGTCACAAGGGGCCTCCTGGTCGGGCAACCGGTGAACCATCCACGGCTGCTATTCGTATTGACGAATATCTACCGGCACCATACTATGCGTTTACACGAATAGTTCAACCCCATTTGTGGAGGCGATCCTTATGCCCCGGTCTACGACCGCCGACCTCACCGTCTCTGGTGGTGAGACGGCGTGTATGCATCTGGATACGACGGCGAAGTTCTTTCGCGCCCTGTCGGATCCGACGCGATTGAAACTGCTGGAGTTCATCCTGGCCGGTGAGCGCACCTCGGCTGACTGCGTCGAGCATGCGGGGATCTCGCAGCCACGGGTGTCGATACATCTGTCGTGCCTCGCCGACTGCGGGTATGTGGTCGCGCGCCGCGACGGCAAGAAGCTGCGGTACTCGGTCGGTGACCCACGGGTGGCGGACCTGGTAATGCTGGCCCGGTCGCTGGCTGCCGACAACGCCGCCGCCCTCGAGTGCTGCACCCGCATCCCCACGGGCGAGAACGGAGGCCAACGATGAACGCGCCCAAGCGTTCCGGC
>NZ_JBEOXI010000568.1:0-2360 GCF_040296465.1 Streptomyces sp. NPDC002130 | reverse complement strand
GAGAGCTGGACCTGGAGCCAGTGGGCCGACACCATGCGGGCCCTCGCGAAGAAGACCGGCGCCAGGCCATACGGACCATCAGCGGGCCGTAGTTGCCGAAGTCGGCGGGCCACCAGTCCTGCGAGGTGGTCAGCACCTCGGCGATGTCCTGCTTGACGGCGTCGAGGTCGAGGTTCTTGAAGGCCTCGGCGTAGTCGAAGTCCCCACCGAGGGGGTTGGCGACCTCGGGGTTCTTGGCGAGGATCTTCAGGTTGAGCCGCTCGGGCCACCACTGGCGGTTGCCACCGCCCTGGGTCGGGTGCAGGGCGCGGCCGTGCGCCACGGGGCAGCCGCCTCCCGTCTCATCCGACTTCGAGTCGGTGACGATCGCGTCGTGGTTCTCAGTCATGGGAATCCTTCCGGACGGGGTGGATCACAGTGCTCGGGCGGAGCGCGGTGCTCGGTGGATCACGGTGCTCGGTGGATCACGGTGCTCGGTGGATCACGGTGCTCAGGAACTGCTCAGGAACTGCGGGCGGTGGAGCAGGCGGGGCACAGGCCCCAGTAGATGACCTCGGCCTCGTCGACGGCGAAGCCGCGATCGTCGGACGCGGTCAGGCAGGGGGCGTGGCCGACCGCGCAGTCGACGTCGGCGACGGCTCCGCACGAGCGGCACACGAGGTGGTGGTGGTTGTCGCCGACCCGCCCCTCGTAGAGCGCCGGGCTGCCGGGGGGGTCGAGGCGGCGTATGAGCCCTGCTGCGGTGAGTGCGTGCAGCCCCTCGTAGACGGCTTGGACGGAGATGTGGCCCACGCGGCCGCGCACCTCGGAGGCGATCGCCTCGGCGCCGAGGTGGTCACCGTCCCGCACGGCCTCGAGCAGTGCGACACGGGCGGCCGTCACCCTCAGGCCTGCACCTCGCAGCTCCTCGGCGGTGGTCGGGTTCCCGGTTGCGGTCATGGGATCAACCTAGCCACACAAACACGATTGATTCAAGAAAACGAACGGTTCAATTTTGGTGTCGGGAGTATGAGGCTTTGTGGGACGGCTTACTTGAGGTGTGTGAGCTCAGTCACAGTCACATGGTCGCGCCCTCTCGGGCGTCAGGTGTCGCGCACCGCCGTGCCGGTCTGCGGGTCACGCGTCCGGCGAGCTCAGGCGTTCGAGCTGGGCGGCGGCTGTCGCGGCCTTGCGGCCGGCCTCGCGGGCCCGGCGGTCGGCGGTGCGCGCCCGTTCCCGGGCGGCGCGTTCGGCGAAGCGGGCCTGCTGGTGTTCGTTCCTGGCGCGTTCCAGTTCCCCGGTGAGTTCCTCCACGCGCTGTTGCAGGTCGTCGACCTGCTCTTTCGCCTCCGCCGCCGCCTGACCCGCCGCCTCCGCCTCGCCCTGCAGCTCCCGTAGCGCGCGCTCGGCGGCTTCGGCGTCCTTGCGGGCCCGGTCCAGCCGGCGCCGCTGCTGCTCACTCTCCTTTCCGCCCGGCCGGGAGGGCGTGGGCGCCGGTGCGGATGCGGGGCGCTGCGGCCGGGCGTCCTCGGCTACGGCAGGGAAGCCGACGGCCGCGCTCAGCGGCTTGGCCAGGCGACCTCCGGCCCAGGCCCGGGCGGCCTCCGGGTCGGCCAGCACGGCGTGCAGGGTGTTCTCGACCTCACGCTGCACGCTCTCGCCGATCGGATGCCCGGCCTCCTTCGCGAGCTGCCGTGCCTGCAGGGACAGGGCTCGGACGAGTGCGTGCTGCCGGCGGCTCAGCTCGCGCAGCTGTGCGCCGTCCAGGTCCTGGTGGGCCTGCCGCAGCCCCTCGCCCAGGCGCAGCAGGGGTTCGACCTCTCCGGGGCTGCTGCGGACCAGGAGATTGCTGACCCATGCGGCGAGGCTGGGCTTGCGCAACGTGCGGATCCGCTCGGCGAGTTCCCGGTCGCCGGCGGTGCGGGCGGTGGCCATGGCGGAGGCGCGGGCGGCGGTGAACTCCTCCGGGCGCAGGGCGTACAGCTCGTCGGCCACCGAGTCGTAGTCCATGGGCACCCCTTTCGCGGTCCACGGGCACCCCATTCGCGCGGAAGGCCCGCTGATGACCCGTTCTCGATCGTCTCAGGAGCGGCCCCGCAGGGCGCGCGGAGCCACGGCTGAACGCACCGGAGGGACCCCGTTCACGACCCGGAAAGCGGACGGTTTAACATATGAGCGCCGCCTAGCTCGAAAGATGGATTCGTGACTGTCAACGACGACTCGTTCACCAACTGGAAGATCCGCGAGGAGATCGCGGAGTCGATGATCCCGATCATCGGGAAGCTGCCAGGGCTTGTGGTCCTGGTCGGCGTTGTACTGGATCTGGATCTTGTTGCCCGGGACGCCGCCACCCTCCTGGATGAGCTTCTTGGCCTGGGCCG
>NZ_JBEOXI010000567.1:0-2381 GCF_040296465.1 Streptomyces sp. NPDC002130 | reverse complement strand
CAGTAGAACTTCGACGGTTACCGATCATTGAACGCACCCCTGGCTGGTTGAGAGACAGGCGGCGTTCGCCGGTCTCGGATCAGAAACTGTGTTCTGCGGCCGGGAAAGCGCCAGTGCGAACTTCTGATGCATAGGCTGCGGCTGCGGAACGCAGTTCGTCACCGACGTTACCGAAACGCTTGACGAACTTGGCTGTCTTACCACTCGTGTAACCCGCCATGTCCTGCCAGACGAGTACCTGAGCGTCGCATTCGGAACCGGCCCCGATGCCGACGGTGGGGATGGTGAGTTTGCGGCTGACCTGGCCCGCGATCTCGGCCGGAACCATTTCCATGACGACGGAGAACGCCCCGGCTTCCTGGACTGCAATGGCGTCCGCCACAAGCTGCTCGGCCGCGTCGCCGCGACCCTCCTCGTTCAAGGCCGCCGCAATCGAGGTGCTCGCGGGCGACGTCGATACCGCGGTGGTTCGCTGGGTCCATTCTTCCGAGGTGTACGAGATGGGTGGGCTGCTGTCCGGGGGTGAGGTTCTTCTGACCACGGGCCTCGGTCTGCACGGGCGATCTCCCGAGCAGCTCACCGCCTACATCGACCAGCTGGCGGACGCAGGATGCGTCGCGCTCGCGATGGAAGTCGGTCGCTCGTTCCTCACGGCCCCTCCCGAACTCGTCGAAGCATCGCGCCGACGCGGGCTCGCGTTCTTGGCCCTGCACGCGGTAGTGCCCTTCGAGCGGATGGTCGAAGACTTTCACGACCTGATGCTCCGCCGCACTCTCGGGTCGGCGCAAGCGGGCGAGCCTGTCTGGCAAGAACTTCTGAGTCTCGTGGTCGCAGGCCAGGGCATGACCGCGCTGCTCGACAAGGTGTCACGACTCGCGGGGTGCGCCGTCGATCTTCTCGACGCGGATGGCAGAACCGTCGAGCGCAGCACAACCGGAGCAGAGCGATCCGAGACCGAGCGCACGATCCACGACGTACGCGGCCCGACGAACTCGCTCGGTCGACTTGTCCTGTGCGGGCGCGCAACCACACGTCGAACCGCCGTCGCAAACTGCGCCGCCGTCGCCGTGGCTCTGGAACTCGGACGTCACGGCGATGTCGGCCCACGACAGTCACTCGCGCAATCGGTGATCACCGACGTGGTGGGCGGTGTGCTCACATCACACGGCGACTTGTCCGAGCGACTGACAGCGGCCGGGTGGACGCCGTTGTCGGAGGGGCACCATGTCCTCGTCGCCGCTGTCGACGTCGATCGGCAAACGCCGGTTCGAGAGCTCGCTGACCAAGTACGCGACGCCGTGCGGGCCGTGCTCGGTTCCTGCGTCGTCGGGACTGCGGCCAATCACGTCATCGTGCTCGCGCACGGGTGGGCGTCCGCATCCCCGGCACGAGTTCGGGCCACCTTCACCGAAGCCGACGAGCTGCTACGCCGCGGGCCGGGCGGTTCCGCAGTACGCACGCTCGGAGTTGCGACGCCGGCCGAGGATCTGTCCGGCGTCGGGGCGGCGGTCGCGCAAGCTCGCGAGGTCGTCCAGATCGCGCGGCGCTTCGGCACCCGGACCGGCGTGATCCTCGCGAGGGACGTCGGCGTCCAACGACTCCTCGCCGCCGGCACGACGCCCGCTTCCCTGTCCTCGTTCGTCACGGAGCAACTCGGTTCGCTGATCGCCTACGACACAGCACATTCCGCCGATCTCGTCCGAACGCTCGACGCGTACCTCGCACATCGGGGCGGCAAGGCGAGAACCGCGGATTTCCTCGGCATTCGGCGTCAGTCGCTTTATGCACGGCTCACGCGTATCGAGAAGCTGATGGGCGTTTCCCTCGACGATCCGGCACAGGTGGTGTGTCTCGGGCTTGCGCTGACCGCATGGCGCATGCGCACCGGCCTTGATCCACAAGCAGCGTTCGAGCGTCTCCCCGGGTAAGCAACCGAGATTCTGCGATGATGGACGTATGACCGGAGCAGCGGAGTTGATGATCGAGATCCCTGCCGGCGAGGTGCACCTTCGGGACGACCGCAAAGGCACTGCATGGACCTCGAAAGTCGAATCCTTCCGCCTCGCACGCCATCTCACCACCAGGGCACTGATTCACGGAAATTCGTCGGGCGATTCGAGCAAACCCGCGGTCGACCTTTCGTGGAAAGACGTCATCGCAACCTGCAACTCGCTGTCAGTCGCGGACGGCCTGACACCCGCATATCAAGACGTCGACACCGATTCTCCGCGGTGGGACCGAGCGGCAACTGGCTACCGGCTCGCCACCGAGGCCGAGTGGCAGTACGCGTGCAAAGCCGGCACCTCCGGCTACCGCTACGGCGAGATCTCGACTCCTCGGACGCCTGGCAGGAGGGCTGCGCCAACACCCGCCTGATCGCG
>NZ_JBEOXI010000566.1:0-2381 GCF_040296465.1 Streptomyces sp. NPDC002130 | reverse complement strand
GCTGGCCGACCCGGAGACCTCGAGATGGATCTTGGACTTGAACATGGTACGCAGCATCGAGAAACTCCCGGTTTGTCTGCTCCCTGCCCGCTTTTTGCAGGTCAAGGGCGGTCTTCGGAGCGTACAACGATTCGTATGCCCGGTCAGCTGCCCCCAGGTGTTTCAGGGCTCACACTGACCCTTTGCTGACCTTGTGACGTGTCATCAGGCGGGCTGCGCCGGCTGCGGGTGGGCCACGGCCGCGAGGGCTCGACCTGGGACCTCGGCGACGGCAGTGCCCCCAGCCGCGGTGGCCGTGTTCTGCCGTCTCGCTTCCGGACCGCTCACCTCCCCCGACCCGGTACTCGGGGAGTAGCCCACCCTTCGTACGGCCACGGCGCCGGCATCAATTCGGCTGTTCTCGGCCGACTGGGAAGGCGACCCTTCCGCCCCCTCCCCGGCCGCCGAGCTCACCACCGAGCAGTACGCCGCCGCCCAGGGCGAAGCCCGTCCCCCTGCCAGCCAGCCGCAGGCAAGGCCCACTCCTTCCGCCGTTCCCGCCGAGGCATCGGCACAGAGCGGAAGCGAGACGGCGTCCAAGGCTGCCACCGTGGCCAGGGCCGCCGATGTGGCGGTTCGCCCTGCCGTTCCTTCGGTGGCAGGCGGTACCGAGTTCCCAGTTGAGGACCGAGGGTCCGGGGTCTCACCGGGAACAGCCCGCTCGATCGCAGGAGACTCCCAGCGAGGGGACCCCGTGCGGCTCACGGTCCCGGCCGTCCCGAGGACGTTCCCCAGGTGCCATCCCCACCGGATACGACAGACACGCCGCGTAGTGCGGGGCGCCTCCCACGCTCGGTCTCAGGCACCAGGGACTCCGTGCCTCCTGGACGGACCACTGGCGGGAACACGGTAGGTCCGCCTTATAGGGCCTCCTTATAAGGCACATCGGGATTGAGTCTTGGACGCGCTGCCCGGCCCACTGCTGCAATCGGCCGTATGACGAACCAGAACCACCGCCTCGCCCTCGCCCCCGGTGACGGCATCCGGGCCCAGTTCCTGCCGCCCGCCCGGCGATTGCCGAAGGCGCCCGTCCCCTTCTAAGACGTCGTCTCATTTGGTCTCGGTAGGTTGTGGGTCGTGGCGGGGATCGTTGAGCGGCTGGTGCCGGACGAATTGTGGGAATTGTTCCAGCGGGTGGTGCCGGAGGCGCCTTCGCGGCCTCAGGGCGGTGGCCGCCGCTGGCATGGAGACCGGGAAGTGCTGGCCGCGATCGTGTTCGTGGCCACCTCGGGTTGCACGTGGCAGCAGTTGCCCTCTGCGTCGTTCGGCCCGTCGGGGGCGACGGCTCACCGCCGTTTTGCCGAGTGGACGAAGGCCAGGGTGTGGGCCAAGCTCCACCGCCTGGTCCTCGACGAACTCGGCTCCCGCGGCGAGCTGGACTGGTCTCGCTGCGCGATCGACTCGGTGAACATGCGGGCCCTGAAAAGGGGGACCTGACAGGCCCGAATCCTGTCGACCGGGGCAAGTACGGATCGAAGATCCATTTGATCACTGAGCGGACGGGTCTGCCCCTGTCCGTCGGAATCTCGGGGGCAAACCTGCACGACAGCCAGGCACTGATCCCCCTGGTGAAGGGCATCCCACCGATCCGTTCCCGCCGCGGGCGGCGGCGACGCAGGCCGGACAAGCTCCACGCAGACAAGGGCTACGACTACTCTCACCTGCGCCGATGGTTACGAGGTCGTGGCATCAGGCACCGCATCGCCTGCAAGGGGATCGAGACCTCGCAGCGGCTCGGCCGCCACCGCTGGACCATCGAGCGAACCATGTCCTGGCTCGCCGGCTGCCGCCGCCTCCACCGCCGCTATGAGCGCAAGGCCGAGCACTTCCTCGCCTTCACGAGCATCGCCTGCACCCTCATCTGTTACCGGCGGCTCGTCTGCTGATGTGGGCCTGCAGCAGTTTCACGGCCAGGTCGTGGCCGTAGTGATTGGCCATGTCCATGGGGGTGCGACCGTCTGGGTCTCCCAGCTCCGGATCAGCCCCGAAAGCCAGCAACACGGCCGTGGTGTGCACAGTCAACGGCTGCCCGCTCTGCAGGGAGCCATCCCCCTCGGCGTCGATTGCGTGCGTCAGCAGCGTCATGTTGCTGAAGACTTCGTCAGGATCGGAACCAGCGGCCAGCAACAGGGCCAGGGCCTCAGCATCCTCCTGCTCAACCGCTTGATGCGCGGGTGTCCAGTAGTCGCTCACCCCGACATTCAACCGTCCCCACAGCACGCCTGCCAGCGACTATCTACGCCATCAGCCACCAATTGAGATGACGTCTAAGACCGTGTCCTACGTGGTGAGGCGTCGTTGACCTCGGTATGGGGCGGGATACGTGGAGTTGGATTGTTCCG
>NZ_JBEOXI010000565.1:0-2390 GCF_040296465.1 Streptomyces sp. NPDC002130 | reverse complement strand
GAACGCCCAGCGACGCTTGGTCTCGCGTGGCCACATCGACTTCGGTCGGGTGTGGTCCGCGGCGTGTTGCTTTCCGGGATCACGAACGACCCAGGACCGCCGCAGTGACCTGCGGTGATACCCACGAGTCTGCCGCCGTTGTCGTGACCGATGGTGGTCAACGTACACACCAACTGGTTGTCGATGATGATGCCCGAGCCACCACCCATGGGCGTGGGTGCAGCAACCGCATTGCTGCTGACGATGAAGCCGAGTCCGAGTGCCAAGACCAACGCTGCCAGAGCCGAAACAATTCGCTGCAACATCACAATCTCTCCGCCGGTAATCTCCCCGCTGCAAAAAACGCATACCCCGGAAAGTGCGGACTTACGCAGCGGTTCTAGTCGGTGGCTCCGAGCGCCTCGAGCATCTTGCGCGCCTCTTCGAGCTGGCGGCTCAACTCGTCGACTCGAGCCGCAGCCATGTCTCGCGCAGCGACGATGATGGACTCGACGGCTTCGATGGCGGTGGGCTCACCCAACTCGCGGACAGCTCGCTCGACTGCATCGGGTGCGACCGGAACTGCTTTGCCCGGACGCTTCGCGCCCTGTGTGACCGTCACGCTCCAGTCGTTGTCCGCGCCCGCATGGATCGTGACGCTGATGCCGGCCGGCAGTTTCTTCGCACGCTTGACGGCCGGACGAGGTGTCGCGGCAGGGGCAGCAGTGGTAGTCGGTACCGGAGCGGGTGCAGGCTGCGCACGCGGCTTCGGTCGAACAGGCTCTACGGAAGTCCGGAATGTTGCCTGCGACGGAGTCGTAGACGCACGCGCGCGGTTCGACGGCGACGAGACTGGTTGCCCGGACTCCGTGTCCGGCAGTGATGACCTGAGTGAGGTCGTCGAGATTGACCGCCTGGATCAGGGCCTTGCGCACTGCGGGATCGCTGGTGGGATTACTCGCGATCTGGTTGAAGTACATCTGGCCTGCCGGCAGAGGCCGACCGACCGAGTCCAGATTGGCTGCCGCGACGCGGTCCTTGTCCGGACCGGCGATCGGAGCTGCATTGAGTTCACCCGAGAGAAGCTGGTTGGCGGCGGTGCTCACGTTCGGCGACATCGCGGCGATGACCGTCTTGGGGACACCCGGGGTGTCGGAGGTCGTGTCGTCGGGGCCCCAGTTGTAGCCCTCGCGACGCTGGAACGTGTAGTGGTCGTTGGCGGCAACTTCGGTGACTTCGAACATGCCGGTGCCGAGCGACTTCTTGTTCGACGCTGTCGGATCTTTCAATCCGGCCTCGCACAGGATCGGCAGGCGACCGACGTTGAGAAGAAGGAAGGGACTCGGCGCCGGAGTGGTGACCGTGACGGTGCGCGCTGCAGCGTCGGCGGTTGCAGTGGCACCGGTCGGAACGGAGGACCCGCGCAACTGTGAACCGTTGTCCGGATTGGCCACGAAGTTGATGTTGTCCGCGACGGTCTGGGAAGTCAGCGTGGATCCGTCGGTACAGGTCACCCCTTCGCGGATGGTGAAGGACGCAGAGGTCGGGGTCTCTTCCCACTTCTCGGCCAACCACGGTCCGACTTCACTGGTATCGGGATCCTGGTAGACGAGGTAGTCATAGGCCAAACGCGACAACTCTGCGGTCGCCGACGCTGCCGACATGATCGGGTTGAGTGCACCGGGGTCGGCCTGCAGAGCGAAACGGAAGGTTCCGTCCGTGGCCGGTTCACCGCCACTGGCGCCCGAGGACGTGCCTCCCGAGCCACAGGCAGACAACACGAGCGTGAGCCCTGCGGCTGCTGCAAGTGTTGGGTAGAAGCGGTGTTTCATGGTGCCTCCGTGATGGAGCAGGGGCCCGAGCGAAAAACGTGAGGGCGCGGTTGAGTGTTGACTGCTAAATCTTGGCGTATGACGTGACGCGCATCTCTGTCGATCCTCACGAAAATCGGGTCGATTTTCGTCCGCTCCCACGAAAACCGGCGGGATCAGTGAATACCTGTCCGTATACCGACAGCGACCGGCGAAACAGAACGATTTCCCCGGTCGCTACCGGTGTTCTACTGGTACAGGCGCAGGGCCGAACCGGTGAAATTACGGCCGAATGCGAGACCCGCATTGTTGAAGTAGAGAGTCGTGATCTTGTCGGCAAAAGGTACCGCGGAGTTTGCTTTGATGATCTCTGATTCGGCGTCTGCCCAAGCGGCACAAGCGTCCTCGCCTGTCAGCCCCGAAGCCTTGGCGACGGCTGCGTCGTAGGCCGGGTTGGAGATCGACGAGAAATTGAGTCCCGCAGCTGGCACCGGACCGGAGAGGAAGGGTACGAGCATGCTGGGCAGCGCGACGTTGATCGGGTGGCACTGAGCAGCACCTGCGGCGCGAGGTCGCGCAGCGACACGTGCAGCACCACCG
>NZ_JBEOXI010000564.1:0-2390 GCF_040296465.1 Streptomyces sp. NPDC002130 | reverse complement strand
GACGTAGCGGCCGATGACGGCGTAGTTGGACGGGGCGTCGGCCGGGTCGGGCTTCTCGACGAGGCCGCTGACCCGGACGACGTCGCTGTCCTCGGCCAGCAGGCCCGCCAAGTCGGCCAGTTCGGCCGCCGTCTCGTCACGGTCGCGGCCCAGGCGGGCCAGGGACTTGGCGAGTCCCAGCCGCGACAGTGCCTCACCGCGTGGCTCGCTCATCTCGCGGAACTCCGCGAGCGCCCGCTCGTACAGCTCGCGCGCCTGCTCGTAACGCCCCGCCCGGTACAGGACGTTGCCGCGCATCTTATGGTTGTAGGCGAGCGCGCTGGACAGCCGCATCGCGCGGCACGTCGTCTCGGCCTCGGTCAGCAGCTCCAGGGCCCGCTCGGTGTCCTGATCGCGCACCGACACCACATCGGCCAGCCCGCGCAGCGCCCAGGCGTGGCCGCGGCGGTCGTCGGCGCGAGCGGCGATCTCGGCGGCCTCCTCGAACAGCGCGTACGCCGAGTCGTAGCGGCCGGTGTTGCGGTGCATCTGCGCGATGCCCTCCAGCGCCCACACCGTGTGCCGCGCCTCCCCGCGCCGCCGGGCCTCGGCGAGCAACTGCTCGTGCAGTCTGCCGACGGCCTCGTAGTCGCCCTGGATACGGCCGGTCTCGGCCAGCCCGGCCAGCGAGTAGCCGCGGACGACGATGTCCCCACCGCGTTCGCCCAGGTCGGCCGCCAACCGGAGCAGCCTGCGGGCCAGCGGGAGCGCGCCGCGCTGCCGGGCCAGCGTGCCGCCGCTCCACAACGCCCAGGCCATCGCCCCGAGGTCCCCGGCCTGCCGGGCCGCTCGGTAGCTCGCCTTCCAGGCCCGGTCCGCGTCCTCGACCCGGCCCAGCCGGCGGTGCGCCTCGGCCACCGCGAGTCCGGAGCGCGCCACCTCCCCGGGCTGTCCGGCGCGCTCGGCCGCTTCCAACTGCTCGGTGCCGGCGGCCAGGACGTCGGTCAGGGAGGAGTTGACGGACAGGGTGGTGAGCGCGCCCTGGTACTCCGGGGCGAATGCCTTGCCGTACATCGATGCCTTTCGGTCCGTATATACACCTCATGTATACACAGGGCGTATACATGAGGTGTATAGAGGGGTGGAAACCTGCCCTGGCCACAAGGGCCAGGGCATCACCTGTTGCCGATCAAGACGTCGGCGGAACGGACCGGGTTGCCTCTGAGGCGCAGATCACCTGACAGGCGTTCAGTGCTGACCCGTTTTCTGCGGTGTCGCCTCGCTCGGCCGGACGACGACGTACCCCTCGCCCTGGAGCACCAGTTGCACCGCCTCGCCCGAGCCGCCGCGCAGCATCGACCCGATGGACTGCGAGCGGTGCAGCGAGGTCTGCAGTCCCGCGGTCCAGCCGACGATCGCGTCGGTGTCGACGTACACCGGGTACTGCGGCGAGACCGGGATGACGAGCGGGTTGCCCTCGCACACCAGGCCCAGCTTGCCGTGCCCGGTGAAGACGCTGTTGAACAGGCCACCGCCGGTGATACCGGCGCCCTTCACGGTGGCGATGCGGTACGACAACGTGGCGTCGAAACACAGGACGTTGCGGCCGTTGACCGTGAACTCGTCACCCGGCTCGACATCGACGATGAAACAGTTCTGCGCCTCGTGCGCGAACCAGGCCTCGCCCTGCCCGCGCACCGCCATCAACGGCAGGCCTTCCCCGGTGACCGCGCGCTTGAGCATGCCGCCCACGCCCTGGCCCTTGCGCTCGAACTGGAGGTTGCCGCGGTAGGAGATCATCGCTCCCTGCCGGGCGAGCATCTCGCCGTTCACCGTGTACCGGACGCACTTGGCGTTCTCGACCGTCATGCCCGGCGCTACGGCCGGCTGCACCATGTGCTCACTGGAAAAGAGGTCACCCTTCATACCGGCATCCTCGCCCGGAGCGTTTCCCTCCGCCAAGATCACGCGGAAGGCCGCTTCGCCCCACGGCTCACCCCGCTTCACCGACCGCAAGGGACGGCACACCCGTCGGGGCCACCTGCACAGCCTCACCGACCGCACCACTACCGTGTGGTACGCCGGGACGACCTCCGCCCGCACACGCCCCGACCGGCCGAAGGAGCGCCGACGATGTCCCGCACCGCACGCCCCCGCTGCCGAGCCGCCCTGGCCGCCCTCACCTGCTGCGTCGCGGTGGGCTGCGGGACCGGCACGGCGCCTCAGGGGGGCCGGCCCAGCCCGCCGCCCAGCGCCCCGAGGGCGGCCGGGCCCAGTGTGGTCACCTGGGCCTCCTCCGCCGGCCACGTGGGCGAGGCGGCCGACGGCCGCGGTTACCGGCTGATGGTGGTCCGTTGTGAGCGCTGGTCGGAGGCCATGAACCAGCTGGTGCACATCGACGGCCATGTGGG
>NZ_JBEOXI010000563.1:0-2393 GCF_040296465.1 Streptomyces sp. NPDC002130 | reverse complement strand
GTCCGCGCCCGCAGCGGGTCCACGGGCAGCGCGTGCCGCGCGAACCAGCGGGCCGCCTCGGGAGCCGGTGAGGGGTCGGTGAACTCCGCACCGGCGTAGTCGTCCAGAGGCGGGTCGTAGAGGTAGCCGACGGCGATGCCCTGCCGGGCCAGCGCCGCGATCGCCGCCTCCCGGTCGGCCACGAACAGCGGGACCCGGAACAGCGGCTGCGTCCCGTGGCCGTCGCGCGGCTTGGCCCAGGGCGTGGACAGCAGCAGTTCCGTGCCCGCCCGGCAGGCGTCCAGCACGTCGTCCAGCCGGTCGAGCGCCCGCCCGATGCGGCGCAGCCGCAGCCGGCCGGACCGAAGACGGTAGTCGTGCATGTCGACGCGCACCCACGGGTGGTGGGCGTCGAGCCCGGGCGTCTCGCGGGCGGCGAGGGCGAGTTCGTCCGGGCGCAGCGGCATCCGGATCTCCTCGCGGTCCGCCAGCCCCAGCAGCCGGATCGCGGCCCAGGCGGCGCGCCGCAGCCGCAGCCCGCGCACCGCCGCCTCCGCGTACGGCCGGACCAGATAGGCGATTTCGGCGCTCGCCCGGCGCGGCGCGAGCAGTTGCTCGCAGGTTTTCTCCACCGCCTCCCGTAACCCCGGATCGGCGAGCGAGAGCACGCCTCCGGCCTTGGCCCCGACGTGTTTGGACAGGCTGAACACGGATGCCTCGCCCCACGCCCCGACCGGCCGGTCCCCCACCCGGCTGCCGATCGCGTGCGCCCCGTCCTCGAACAGCGGGATCCCCAGCGCGTCGCACTTCTGTCTGAGGCGCGGTGCCGGATCCGGGTTCCCGTACAGGTTCGTCGTGAGCACGGCCGACACCGAGCCCCACACCTCGTCCGGCACGGCGTCGATGTCGATGGACGCGTCGAGCGGGTTCAACGGCGCCTGTACGGGGCGCAGTCCGGCCGCGAGCACGACGAAGAAGATCACGTCGTCGTTGACCGGCGACATCAGCACCCGTCCGCCGGGCGGGCACCAGTGGCGCAGCGCCACGTACAGCCCGAAACGGCACGACGGTACATACACACATTCCCGGCCGAGCCGGACGCGCATGGTCTCTTCCAGCCGCTTCGGCTGTGCACCACGCCGTACCGAACCCGGACGGGCCTCCCCTATGGCCATCCGCCCCCCAGATGTGCCGTGGGAAAGCCCCCTCCCCGAGGCCTTCCGGCACCCGCCCAGAGTCGCCCCGTTCGCACCGCTCCGTCAAGATTGCGTCGCGTCCTGTGGATAACTTCCGGCACGTACGAATGCGGCGCCCCGTCCGGCGCGCCGGTGTGACGTCGAATGGACTATCCGCGGAAGCCTGCCGTATCCCTGCCGACCGGTGGGTGCTACCCCGCCGTGTGGCTGGAGCTGCCGCTCGCCGGGCCGCAAGAGCTCTGCATGGCTTTAGGGTCGAGTCGGCATGGGCCGGACGGCATGAACGAAGGTGAGGCGGAGCGCGTGATCCGGGTAGTGGTGGTGGACGACGAGGCCCTGGTCCGCTCAGGTTTCGAGCTCATTCTGGGCGCGTCGGCGGACATCGAGGTCGTCGCGACCGCGAGCGGCGGCGAAGCCGTCGTGACGGTCCGCCGGGAGCGGCCGGATGTGGTGCTGCTGGACATCCGGATGCCGGACGTCGACGGACTGACCGTCCTGCGCGAGGTGCGTACGATGCCGGATCCTCCGGTCGTGGCGATGCTCACCACGTTCGACGCCGACGAGTACATCCTGACCGCGCTGCACTCCGGCGCGGCCGGCTTCCTCCTCAAGGACACCGAGCCCGAGCAGCTCGCCCACCTGGTGCGCACCCTGGTCGCGGGCGGTGTGGTGCTCTCCCCCAAGGCGTCGCGGACCCTGCTGCACAGCCACCCCGGCACGGGGGCGGCCGTCGACGAGGAGGCCGCGCGGGTCCGGCTGCTCACCGCGCGGGAGCGTGACGTCCTCGTCCTGGTGGCGGAGGGCTTGTCCAACGCGGACATCGGGGCGCGCATCCACCTGGGGGCGGGCACGGTGAAGGACCACGTCAGCGCCATCCTCACCAAGCTGCGGGTGACGAGCCGGGTGCAGGCCGCACTGCTGGCGCAGCGGGCCGGACTGCTCGACGAGCACCCCCGGCCGGCGGCCGGCCGATGAGCCGTGCACGCGCCGTGTGGCAGCGGGTTCCCACGCCGGTCGTCGACATCGTCCTGGTGGCGGTGGCGGCCGTGGACGTACGGGTGGTGAGCATGTGGGAGCACACACGTCTCGAGGTGGCCCTGGCCGCGGTCGGCTGCGCCGCGTTGGCGTTCCGGCGCCGGTTCCCGCTCGGCGTGTTCCTGCTCACCCTGCCCATCGCGCTGATGCAGGACGTCGCCGTCGCTGTGCTCGCGGCGTTGT
>NZ_JBEOXI010000562.1:0-2405 GCF_040296465.1 Streptomyces sp. NPDC002130 | reverse complement strand
GTTCGGCGCGAATCATCTTTACCCCAGCGGCAGACAACGCCGCGATCTTCGGCTCGGCGGTGTCCATCATCACAGTCACCGCGGCGCCGGGTGTCGTGGCCGGCAGTGCGCCGCGTACCGAGTCGGGGACGTCCGGGTCGATATCGATCGCGCCGGACAAGAACGGGAGCGCCTCTATCGGAAAGACATGCGGCCGCAAAGGATCGAGCAGTACGACGACGGGCGATTCGTTCACTGTGCGCTCACGCCTCGACCAGGACGGCACCGGCGGCGCGCCCGTCTATCGCCAGGATGAAGTCCGCGATGTACTGGAGTAGTTCGACGTCCCGCAGACGATCCGAGCCGACTCCGCCGGTGCGAGGCAGCGGGAGTTGCACGAGCCCGGTCGTTGCCCGGTACTGCGCGCTCGGATAGATCCTCTTGAGCCTGATCTGTTTGGAATCGGGCAGTGACATAGGCGAGATCTTGAGCTGAGTTCCGGTGACGGCGACTTCCTCCAGTTGATACTCGCGGCAGAGGAGTCGAAGCTTGGCCACCGAGATCAGCCGTCGAACCTCTTCGGGCAGTGGGCCGTAGCGATCGACCAGTTCTTCGACTACGGCAGCGATGCCGTCGGAATCGGTTGCCGCAGCGAGCTTGCGGTACCCCTCCAACCTGAGCCTGTCACTGGTGACGTAGTCGGGCGGGATGTGCGCGTCCACCGGTAGGTCGATCCGGACTTCCTTCGTGCCCTCGTCCATTGTGATCGGCTTGCCGTCGGCTGCAGCCCGGAAGGCTTCGACCGCCTCACCGACCAGCCTGACGTACAGATCGAACCCGACCCCCGCGACGTGGCCGGACTGCTCTGCGCCCAGAACGTTTCCGGCTCCACGGATTTCGAGGTCCTTCATCGCGACGGCCATACCCGCGCCGAGGTCCGAATTCTGCGAAATCGTTGCCAACCGGTCGTATGCCGTTTCCGTCAAAGGCTTTTCGGCCGGGTACAGGAAATAGGCGTATCCACGTTCACGACTACGCCCGACGCGTCCGCGAAGCTGATGCAACTGCGAGAGGCCCAGCGAATCCGCGCGTTCGACGATCAGTGTGTTCGCGTTCGAGATGTCCAGACCGGTTTCGATGATCGTGGTACAGACCAACACGTCGAAGTCGCGTTCCCAGAATCCCTGCACGGTCTTTTCGAGAGTGTCCTCGTTCATCTGACCGTGCGCGACGACGACGCGAGCCTCCGGGACGAGTTCGCGAATCTTCTTGGCTGCCTTGTCGATCGAGCTGACGCGGTTGTGTACGTAGAAGACCTGGCCGTCGCGCAACAGTTCGCGCCGGATGGCCGCGGCGACCTGCTTGTCGGCATACGCGCCGACGTAGGTGAGGATCGGATGACGTTCTTCCGGCGGCGTGAGGATCGTGGACATCTCGCGAATCCCGGCCATACTCATCTCGAGAGTACGAGGAATCGGGGTAGCCGACATCGTCAGGACATCCACATGGGTGCGCAGTGCCTTGATGTGTTCCTTGTGCTCGACTCCGAATCGCTGTTCCTCGTCGACGATCACAAGCCCGAGGTCCTTCCAGCGGATACCGGTCTGCAGCAACCGGTGAGTACCGACGACAATGTCGATCTCACCTTCCGCCATGCCTGCGATGATTTCCTTCGAGTCCTTGGCGTCGGTGAAACGGGACAGCCCTCGCACCTTCACCGGGAACGACGCCATTCGTTCAGTGAACGTCTGAAGATGTTGCTGTGCAAGCAGAGTCGTCGGAACCAGCACCGCCACCTGCTTGCCGTCCTGCACTGCCTTGAACGCGGCGCGAACGGCGATCTCCGTCTTGCCGTACCCGACGTCACCGATGACCACCCGGTCCATCGGAACCGGCTTCTCCATGTCGGCCTTGACCTCACTGATAACGGTCAACTGGTCGATCGTCTCGGTGAACGCAAATGCGTCTTCGAGTTCCTTCTGCCACGGCGTGTCCGGGCCGAACGCATGCCCGGGAGCTGCCTGACGCGCAGCGTAGAGCTGAACCAACTCACCCGCGATCTCACGAACTGCCTTGCGGGCCTTACGCTTGGTGTTTGCCCAGTCGGATCCACCGAGCTTGCTCAGCGCAGGCAACTCTCCACCGACGTACCGGGAAAGTTGATCGAGTGATTCCATCGGGACGAACAGACGATCGCCCGGGTGGCCACGCTTGCTCGGCGCGTACTCGATGACCAGGTATTCACGACGCGCCCCGCCGATGGTGCGTTCGACCATTTCGACGAACCGGCCGATACCGTGCTGATCGTGCACGACCATGTCCCCTGCCGACAGCGCGAGGGGGTCAACCTGATTGCGGCGCTTGGCCGGCAAACGCTTTCCGTCGCCGACCGCCGCAACACGGTTGCCGGTCAGATCGGACTCGGT
>NZ_JBEOXI010000561.1:0-2408 GCF_040296465.1 Streptomyces sp. NPDC002130 | reverse complement strand
GCCGGCACCGTAGGTCACGGACACGAAGTCCGGGCGCAGGGCCTCGACCCGGCGAACTACTCCGGCGACTACGCGACTTTCCGTCCGGAGTGGTCGAAGGGATGGGCATTCACCGATCAGGCGGCGTACCAGGACGACGAATTCCTCACCAGCACAGTGCCTGCCACCTTCCGTGCCGGTGGAGACGGGAACTGGGACTTCGCTATCGCCACTCTCGACGAACACGACCCGCACCGCGTATTCAGCAATATGTTCCTCGACCGCGTATTGCCACCCAGCTGAATCTCCTACTGCGGAAGCGGTTTGCGCCAACATACGTCGGTGACACGGATACGCTGATTGTTGTCACCGTTCCAGTCGATGCTCAGTCCCTGGGCTCGGAGTGCGTCGGCCACCTGGCGCCCGACGGTCTGATCGGTGTGCGCGATCATGTGTGCCTCGGCGGTTTCGTCGCCGCCGAAAGCAGCGGCGATCAGTGCGGGATCGAGATCGTGGGCAGGGCGAAACGCACTGTAGGACAAGTAGAGATCGGACGGCTCGTCGCCGAGACGCTCCGCGTCCTGCATGTGGAAGAACGTGTACGCCCACTGAGCAAAGGGATACCCGTTCTCGTCCGGTTCGGCCGGCGTGCGCTCGTCGTCGATTTCGGTAGTGCCACACTGCATGCAGCAGGTGAAGTTCATCCGGGCCACGATGCCGTTGTGCTCGAGTTCGGCGAAGGCTGCGGAGAGGCGCTCGAAGTCGCCGGGAGCCGTCCACTGGGTCTGCTCCTCGAGTCTTCGGTCCCAGACCTCACGCACTATTGCGTCGATCCGTCTGCCGAGTTCATCGTTCTCGAAACCGCCCTCGACGCTGTCTCGGGCGGCTTCGCAGATTTCGTCGAACGTCGCGAAACCAGGGACTACCAGTTCGCGCGCTTGCTCACGGACAGCGACGATGTCAGCCTCACTGAGCACCGGTGCTGACCGTGACTGTGCTGACCGTGACTGTGCTGATCGTGACCAGGGCAATCGCATACCGGCACCGTACTGCACCTATTCGGCCGTCAGGCGACGTCGGCTGGTGCTTTCGTTTCCTCCTCGCTTGACGGGGCAGGCTTGTTCGGGATGAGCGCGGTGGCGATCAGACCGACCACGACGAATCCGGCCGCAAGGTATCCGCCGAGTGTGATGCCGTGAGTCATTGCAGACTGTGCAGCGTCGGCGACGAAAGCGGTGCTCGGTGACCCGGCCAGCGAGTCTATGGCGGCGCCCGCGCTGTCGGTGACAGCACGAGTCAACTGATCAGCCTGAGCTTGGTCGACACCGGATTCGGTGAGGTCGTTGTTGAGCGTGGAGTTGAGAGTGCTGAAGAAGACCGTGGTCAGGACAGCGATGCCCAGTGCGGATCCGAGTTGGCGGAACGCACTCTGAATTCCGGAGCCTTGACCGGCGCTCTGCTCGGGAATCTCCTCGAGCACGACGTTGGTCACCTGCGCAGTCGCAAAACCGACGCCGATTCCGTAGAAGAACAGCACTGCGGCGATAGTCCACCAGGGGCTGTCTGTCGCAGCGATGAATCCGAGACCGGCGAGACCGAGCGCTTCGAGGGCCAAACCGATACGGACCAAACCCAACGGCGAGACCTTCGATGCCATTCCAAAGCTCGCACCACTGGCGACGAAGCTGCCGATGGCGATGGGAACCAGTGCAAGTCCGGCCTGGAGTGCGCTGTATCCGAGCGTGAACTGAAGCCAGAGAGGAAGCACCGCAACGATTCCGAACTCGCCGAGCCCGATGATCAGCGTCGCGATGTTGCCGTTGCGGAACGACGAGATGGAGAAGAGTCGCACGTCCATCAGCGCCCGCGACGGATCGTCGCTGCGGGTGAGCATGGTTTGCCGGTAGGCGAACGCACCGAGCGACAGAACGGCGAGTACGAGCGCGACCAGAACCGGTGACGGTCCGCTGGTCCATGACAGACCGAACAGATCGAAGGGTTCCTTCGTGGTCAGCCACCCGTACGTACGTCCCTCGACGAGGCCGAAGGCGAGCAAGCCAAGGCCGGCGATGGACAGTGCCGCTCCCGTGGCGTCGATGCGCCCAGCGGTGCGGGGTGAGGGCGCGATGAACAGCACTGCGCCGATGAGAATGAGCGCAGCCAGCGGAATGTTGATCCCGAATGCCCAACGCCATGAGGCATGTTCGGCAAGCCAGCCGCCGAGCAATGGGCCGAGGGCGGAGGCTGCACCGATGGTGGAGCCCCAGACTGCGAAGGCCTGGCCGCGGGCTTTGCCGGTGAACATCGCGTTCAGCAGCGACAGTGAGGTGGGCAGGATCATGGCCGCCCCGGCGCCCTGCAGGAATCGCGCCAGTATCAGTAGACCGCCGTTCGGTGCCAGTCCGGCCAGCAGGCTCGTCGCGCCGAAC
>NZ_JBEOXI010000560.1:0-2421 GCF_040296465.1 Streptomyces sp. NPDC002130 | reverse complement strand
CTCGCGATGGTGGGAGGGACGTAGGGCCTGGTGTGCGGGGGAGGACGCTCTTGGCGGTCGTTTCACGCCCCCGTATGCAATCGACGACGGATACAGCTCGGGCGCCGTGTCGCTGTGCGCTCGACACGCTCTCGGGATCTTGGACAGAGCGAGGGGCGGGGACGTCGACGCGGTGGAGGTGAAGATTCTCTCGCCTGCCGGCCTTGGACGCTACGACGTTGTCCGCGCGGGTGTTTATCCGGAGTCGCTCGATTCGTAGGGGGATCGTGGGCGATCGGGTCGATTGCGACGCGTTTTAGTGATGTGAAAGGACCGACCCGACGGCCCTGAATGTGGGGTTGTCGGGTCGGTTTGTGTGGTTGGACTAATGTCCTTCGTGCACAAGGCATGTCGTGTTGTGTGACGAGTAGTGCGCGAGTGTTCTACTTCGTGGGAATATCTGTGACCGCGATTGCTGTGGGGAAGGTCCAGCTCGCGATTTCGGTGTTGTATCCGAAGCTTGTGTAGAGCGTGATCTTGGAGATGGCGACATCAGGGTTCGTCAAGAGATTTGAATCGGCGAAGGGGATGAGGCCTTCGATGTGGCCGTCGAGGTCGGCGTCGCCAATTGCGGTGGGAATGCCGGTTGAGTAGTTGCCTTTGATTGTCTGCCCACTTTGGGTGGTGACTTTCCAATAGCTTGGTTGGGCGTTCAGTTTGCCGGTTGTGACATCGATGACGACTGGAAACGTCAAGGCTTTGTTGCCGGACTTCGTTGTGGTGAACGAGGGTGTGAGGATCGCCAGGTCTGCGGTGAATCCTTGGCCTGTGGCGTGTTGTGTATCGCCGATTTGTGGGGGTTTGTTGTCTGTTGGTGAGTTTGCACGGTTGCCGGTGGTGAGTGCGGTGGTGGTGCTCGAAGATGTTGTGGTGCTGGTTGGTTGAGAGTTTGTTGTTGTGTTGGCTGTTGTTGTTGTGGTGGTGGGAGCGGATTGTTCGGTGTCGTCGCTGCTGCAGCCTGTGAGGGCGAGACTTGCTGCAGTGCAAGCAATGATGGAAATTTTGGTTACGGTGTTCATGTGTTGCTGCTTTCGGGTGGTTGGGTGAAGTGGGGGTGCGCGTGTATTCGTGTGTGCATCGGTGTCAGCTGACGGGCGTCCTCAGATCGATGTCGCCCTTTGAGCATCGTGATCCGTAGCCGAGTTCTCGGGACATTACGTAGGTGGGGCTTGCGCAGTTCCAGCCGTCGAATTCGCGGATGTTCGCATTGCCGTGGGCTGAGTCGAGGGGGAGGCCCCGGTAGGTGTCCATGACGGTGAGTGCGTCCGCGCAGGAAATGGTTCCGCTGACGACGGTGAGGACTCGTCGGCCGGTGGATGCTCCGCAGGTTGTTCCTGGGGCGGCTGGGGTGGTGCTGTCTGTGTAGACGTCCATGGGGGCCCCATATGCGGTTGGCGGGGTGGTTGTGGGGATCGTGGTCGGTACTGCTGTTGTCGTGGTTTGTGTGCCGGTCAATGTGAGGTTGCCGTCGACGTAGCGGACCTGGTTGGAGTCGGCGGAGCATTCGAAACCGCCGCTGATTGCGGTGCACGTCGTATCGTCGACTGTCAGTTGGGAATTGACGGGCAGGACGGCTGCGCCGGGTGGTCCGGATTCGGTGATTGTGGGGTAGTAGCCCTGCTTCGTGAGCGCCACGGCGTTGGGAGGGCCGCTACCAAACGGTGGCACGTCGACCTCGGGAGTACCCGCAGGGAATGACACTGAGCAGGTGACGGTCCGGCCGGAGTCCGCGATGCCCGGGAACAGTACGCATTCGCGTCGAGGGGTACCCTCGACGGCGAAACGGTACCTGTCCGGTGCGAATTGGTACTGCGCGGGATCGGCGGCTGTGACGGCGGGCGGTGTCGTAGTTGTTGCGGCGCTTGTGTTGTCCGGCGTCGTGGAGACGGTTTCGTCGGAGTTCGAAGCGGTGCCGCACGCAACCACAATGGTTGCGCAGGCTACTGCGAGTCCCCCCCGAGTGACCGTTGTCAGCGATCGTTTCATTTGCTGATGAAACCATATCGGTGCCGGTCGCGTCTGGTGGCGATGTGCGATTACCTGCTCTCTTCCGCGAGTCGGGGTGCGGGTCGGGCGTTGTCGATCCCGGCCTGTCCAGGTTCAGTCGTATGGTTCCCGCGACACGGGCGTTGGGTCCGTGTCGTCATGGTCAGGAGGGTTCGAATGATTGCTGTGAGGTTGGCTGCTGTGGCGGTCGCGGTGTGGGTGGTGGTTCAGATGCAGATAGCGCCCGCGTATGTCGGATGGGTGATTGTTGTTTTTGGAGCCTATTTTTCAATTCTGTTTTGGTTGCTGCTCTTCATTGCCGTTGCGGAGTGGCGCAAACCAAGTGCAGAGCGAGTATCGGAGATTGCGACATGGCTCGGTCTCGGATTCGCGGGT
>NZ_JBEOXI010000559.1:0-2433 GCF_040296465.1 Streptomyces sp. NPDC002130 | reverse complement strand
GGTGTACCAATCTCATTGGCAATGTCCAACCCGTAATGAGTCGACCCCCAACGCGGCCCGTAGTTCGACGTCAATGTTCCGCTGACAGGAGCCATCGTCAGCGGTTGGCGTGCAGCTGCCTCTCTCGACGCGCGATCGGTTGCCTCTCTCGACGCGCGATCGGTGTCGCGTTCGGTGCCTCGAGCCAACTGTTCGGCCAGCCTCCCCAGGTCGGCCAGTTTGGGAACCTGGAGAATTTCCGGAGCCGATGCCAGTGCCTGGTCGAGAGGTGCCAGCGGTTGTTGGTCGAGCTCGACGGGAGCACTGACGCTCCCTGCCGATGCATGTGAGGCGGATGTGCCGGCGGCAAGCAAAGCGCCGGTGGCGACAGAGAGAACCAAAGCCCGTCCACCAGGACGACTGCGGGACTGTCGGCGATGAGCACCGCCGCGTCGCGCCTGAACGCTTCCAGCGACGGATTCACGGTCGACTGCAGATGCGGTGGAGATATACATCGTGTCGACTGGCAGGTCTCGATCGCTGTGTGGCGTGCCGAAAAGATAACTTTCCCGAAGTGGGCAGTCGAGATCGTCGGTGTCGGGCTTGCGGTGTCGGGCCAAGATCGCATTCCTTGCGTCGCGGAAGGTCACAGAATGGTGACGGTCCCAGACAGCGTACTACTATTTCGCATAGTTTTTGGGCGAGCGTTGACAAAGTTCAGAATCTCGACGAAACGTCCCCTGCGAATGCACCTTCTCCTACTCATGTGCCGCGCGGTGGCATCTCGGCGAGCAGCACGCGGTGAGGAACCCTGTCGCGATTGCCAGGGGCATTGCTCCGATCGCGATTATCAGTCCGGCACCGAACCGTTGATCTCGCGAGAGGTCGTCGAGCCAGCCGCGCTGCAACGACGCGAAGTACTGATCAGCAATCACCGTGTCAGTGGTGATCAGTGCTGCTGCGAGGCCCCCGTAGGCCAAGAACGCCACCAGGAGCAGGGGCCATCCTGACCGCGAGGCTCGCCCGCCTCGGCAAGGGATCGACGCCGACCATGACCCAGAAGAACATGAAACCGCAGATCAGCAGGGTTCCGTTGATCACCAGATGGGGGACGTGCGAGCCGGCGACAGAGCTGTACATCCCCCCCAGGTAAAGGAGAGGCAGGGCTCCGGCGAAAATCACAGCAATCACATAGGGCTGGGACATGAATCGGAACCAGGAGCCTCTGTACACGCTCTGCGCCCATTCCCTGAGGCCGGGCGCATCTCCGGACGATCGTCGAACGGAGAGCCTAAACAGCGTGAACGGGGCGCCCAGGACCAGACAGAGTGGAGCAAGGACCGCCACGGCGGACGTTGCGGCCATATGCATACTCATCACTGCGGGTGCATATCTACCCACTCCCGACGATGTTGCGACAAGCAACACCAGGCACCCCAGAGCCCAGCTGACCGATCGGAACGTCGACCACTGCACGCCCTGCTGTCGGAGGCGAAAAACGCCGACGACGTAGCACGCAGCCAACACCACGGCGAGAGTTCCGAAAATGAGATCGAATCGCCAGTCGACGAGCAAGCGGCCCGCAGTCGGTACGCCATCGAGCGCATACCCGAGTACCTCCTCGACTCTGCTCGGATCCTGTCGTTCCGTGGGCGCCGGGGGCGGCGTGCGGCCCAGGGCGACGGCGATACCGACGGTTACTGCGAGAACCACCGACTCCACCCCTGCCAGACGAATGAAGGTGCGACCGTCGCTAGGGTCCTTCGTCAGTTCGGCGATCGCGATTGTCCGTTGGCGCCAACCTGCCAGTCCGGTGAGGACCAAGGCGGCGACTTTGGCAAGAATCAAGACACCGTAGGTGCTACTCCACACCGCGGTGAGCGGCACCCGCACGGCAGCGTTGACCACACCGCTGATCGCTATGACGACGAACGCCATGAG
This sequence comes from Streptomyces sp. NPDC002130, assembly GCF_040296465.1. Lineage (NCBI taxonomy): Bacteria > Bacillati > Actinomycetota > Actinomycetes > Kitasatosporales > Streptomycetaceae > Streptomyces > Streptomyces sp. NPDC002130. Next base: position 513 of record NZ_JBEOXI010000559.1, on the reverse strand, counting down.
TGCCACGGCCGAGAAGCGGCGCGCGGCGAAGTCGAGATAGCTCCCCTTTCTGCGGGCATGCAGCACGAGAGCCGCTATTCCTCCCATCCAGATCGACGCCGCAAGGATATGCAGAACCAAACTGTTCGTGGCGATGTCGTGGGATCCGCCCGAGGAGGAGTGACCCGACAATGCCCTGGGGAGCAGGCTGAACAAAGCGAATGCGAGAAGTAACGGTGTCCACGAATATCGCAGGGTCAGACGACACGCAATCGCGAGTACGAGTGTGAGTCCTGCGGTCCATGCCCATGCAGTTGTGACATCGATGTCCGAGATCGCGCGAGCGAACAGCCCTGGATCGGCGAACACGACGGAGAGAGGTTGGCCTGAACTGTCCGAGAGGGTGAGTGGAACGAGCAGCGCCGCGCATACCGCCCAGATAGCGGCGGCGACGCTTGCGGTTCGTAGCGCCAGATATCCGTCGACATCGAGTACACCTGAGGCTTGAGGCGGAACGAGAACGGCAGCCAAAAG
>NZ_JBEOXI010000558.1:0-2438 GCF_040296465.1 Streptomyces sp. NPDC002130 | reverse complement strand
CCAGCGACATCGGCGACACACGCGGATCTGCCTTCGCTGCCACCGACGGCGACCCACGCACCACGTGGTCGGCGCCGCAGAGCACCACCGAACCGGGCGGCCCGAAACCGACTCTGACTCTCAACCTTCCCGAACCCACCCTGGTCACCGGCCTGGACATCACACGAGGACTTGGCACCCTGCCCTCGCTGCCGACCAGCGTCGCGGTGAACCTCGGCAACGGACCGCAGGTTCGAGAGCTGCCCGACCTCGAAGACGAAACGCCTCGAACCAGTCGAGTTACCCTCTCCCCCTACGTCACCGACAAGATCGTCCTCAGCGTCACCGATTGGGAACCGGTCCTCGATCAGACGGCACTCGGCTTCGCCCAGGCGCAGCCCACCGGCCTCGCCGAGGTCGGCGTCGTCGGCGCAGACGGGACACCGATCGCCGGTTCCGGCGTGCAGGGCACAGACTCATTCGACAACCGCACCGTCACCGTCCCCTGTGGTGACGGCCCGACCATTTCGGTTGCCGGACAGCAGTTCCCTACCTCGATCACAGCGACGGCGGCCCAACTTCGCACCGGCGCACCGGTCGAGGCACGTGTGTGCGACCTGGACGCGTCGGCAACTTTGCCGGCGGGACAGCCTGAAGTAGTCGTCGAACCGGGCCCCGCATTCTCGGTCGACAATCTCAACCTGACGGCTGTCGGTCCTTCAGCCGCGCAACGGAATACACCGCTCGAATCGACCGCGTGGACGGCGAATCACCGGGAACTCACCGTCACGAACTCGTCCACCGATCAGTTGATCGTCAATCCCGAGAGCACCAGCATCGGTTGGATCGCCACGGCGCCGGACGGTTCCAAGCTGACGCCGGTGGTCGTGAACGGTTGGCAGCAGGGCTGGATCGTGCCGGCAGGCACCGCGGGAACCGTCACCATCGACTTCCCCAGCGACCGTTGGTACCGTCTCGGCATCTTCGGCGGGCTCGTGTTGCTGATCCCGCTGCTGTTCGCAGCTCTTGTCCCCACCCGCCGAGAACCCAAGCCGCACATACCGCCCCGCCCGTGGCGCAGCGTCGCGGCAGGATGGGTGGGCGTGCTCGCGGCGGCCACCGTCATCGGCGGCGGAGTGGGAGCGGCGATCGCCGTCGTGTGCTCGATCCTCGGACTTGCCGCGCTGCGAATCTTCGGCCCGGCTCGGACCGCACGCATTCTGGTCGGCACTGCCGGCGTGGCCGCGATGATCGGCATCACGCTGCTCTCGACCGGACCGTGGCGGGCACCGGGCGGCTATGTGGGCGATTCGTTCGCGATTCAGTTCTCGACGTTGGTGGCCTTGGTCGTGACCGGGTTGGCCGCGTTGCCCTTTGCCGGTTCACCGATGTGGCGGCGCTTCTCCCACCGCGTCACCGCGACGCGCGCCGGTTCCTCCACCAAGGCGTAACTGGCCGAGGCCACAGCGACGCTCAGGACGACCGTCAGGGCCAGGACGTAGAAGAAGCTGCCCGAGAACGGAACTATGCCGAATACGGGGAACACAGCGTTCAGTACGGCCAGGTGCCAGATGAACAGGCCGTAGGACCAGCGTCCGATTGCCAGCGCCAGCGGGCTCGCCAGGAATCGATGCTGCGATTGATCGCGCAGAACCAGTGGAGCGATCAACGCCGCCACCCGCGGATGCTCCGCCAACGGCTGCAGATGCGTATGCAACGACGCCTCCAAACGCTTCGACTCCCCGAGCAAATTCTCACGCTCGACAATGTCGAGGTTCGCCATCGCCGCAGCAGCAGCACCGGCATGCCCGCCGTACGTGTAACCATGACGCCACCACGAACCCGCATAAAACGGCTCCGCCACCCGCGGCGCGATGAACACCGCACCCATCGGAACATAACCCGACGTCAAACCCTTCGCCGTGGTCATCATGTCCGGCTGCAAATCGAAACGAGTGGACGCGAACCACTCGCCGCCGATACGACCGAAACCGGTCACCACCTCGTCGACGACAAACAGAATGTCGTGCTCACGGCAGATGTCACGCACCTCCGCCAGATACCCCTCCGGCGGAAGATACACCCCACCCGCACCGATGATCGGCTCCGCGAAGAACGCGGCGATCTTGTTCGCACCGATCCTCTCGATCAACTCGAGCAGACTCTTCGCATCATCCCAACCGACCGTCGCCGCATCCGCCATCAGCTCGCCGTAACCCTCACGGTTCACCGGAATACCCGCCAGAGCCGTTCCCGCAACATGCATTCCGTGATACGCCTTCTGACGACCGACAATGATCGCCTTCTCCGGCTGCCCCACCTCATGCCAATACCGACGAGCGAGCTTCGCCGCAGTGTCCACCGAATCCGAACCACCCGAGGTGAAAAAGATCTTGCTCCCGGCACGACGCGGTACAACGCCCCGTCCGTCGAGGGCGTACGAACCTTCGACCAGTACT
>NZ_JBEOXI010000557.1:0-2440 GCF_040296465.1 Streptomyces sp. NPDC002130 | reverse complement strand
GCACAGCAGGACCAGGTTGTTCATCACGGTCGGGCCGCCGTTGGCCCAGTGCCGGATATGGTGCGCATCGGTCCAGGCGGGCACACACGTGCATCCGGGGAACGCACAGCCTTTATCTCTCGCGATCAGCGCGACGCGTTGTTCGGCGGTGAGCAACCGTTTCCCGGGTTTCGCATCGAGCGGCGCGCCGTGATCATCGAGTAGGACAGTGGACAGGAAACAGTCGCACCCGAGGAGCCTGGTCTGCGACACCGACAGTGGTCCGAGCCAGGGCATGTGCCCGACATCGAGATCCGACACAGACCCACCACCATCAGAGGGTGTCGCGGCGCAATCCCGGTGCTCGGCTAGATCACGGGCATTGATGTGCACGTTCACGTGCGGGCGCTGGCCACCATCCATGCCGGTCTTGGCGCAGTCCAGATAGCGGCGGATCAGTTCGGTGAACCCGTCCGCCGTCCGCTTCGCCGCCGACCGGGCATCCGGCGTCCCGTCCGGTGCCGGGGTCGGCATCGTCAAATTCGACAACGCCGACAGCAACATTTCGCCGGTGAGGGCATCGAAATCCCCACGCACCACCACCCGACCATTCAACGTCGACGCGATGCGGAGTTCGTTGCGGTCGACGTCTTCGGCGGGCGGAATCTCATCGGATTCGAAAACGCGCTCCAACGTCGCGATCACATATCGGACCTTCGTCGTCGTGGCCTCCACTCCCGACGCGGCAGCCAACAACAAATCGATACAGCGAGGCAGCGCCTCCTCCGGCATCCCCTTCGGCGGCGACTCACAAAACGAGACGATCAGAACGGCATGATCGAACGAACAATCCCCGCAATCGAAACCTGCCGCCACTGCCGGAAACGGCCGCAGCGCCGCACCCAACGCGGCGATCTTCTTCCCGTCCCGCACCTGCAGCATCGTGTTCGACGCCAACCACGCACCCACCCCGCGGCTCGCGATCACCTGATCATCCGGACGCAACGACAACTCGTCCACCACCGCCACCCGCACAGCTTCCAGACGCAGAATCTCCGCACTCGCCTCGACAGCAGCAGCCCGCAACTCAGAAGCCGACAACCTCCACAGACGTCCGCGCAACCCCACCGCAGAACCAGACACCACATCCGACAACAGAACACTCATTGAATCCCCCGATCCCCACCCCAACAATACTCGAACACCAGTTCGATTCAATGCCCGCAACAGCAGAAACGATGACAGGGAATAGTTCGATCTCTCCGAGCGTATTATTTGAGTAAGCAATACTTGCGATCGCAAATAAATGGAGGACGTCACCGATGCCAACTGATGAACACGTACGTGGTCGCGTGTGGCGCAACCTCGTCGTCTCCCACAGCGTCATCCTCGGCAAGATGGAGGCAGATCTTCGGACTACCACCGGGCTCACCCTTGGTCAGTACGACGTCCTACTCCGCCTGCATGAAGCTCCAGGAAACACCATCCGAATGGGTGATCTGGCCGAGCTCGTCCTGGTCACCACCAGCGGTGTGACGCGCGTCGTCGATCGATTGGTCGAGGCAGGACTGGCAGAGCGCGTTCGACCGGAAAACGATCGACGCGTCGTGACGGTATCGATGACGCCTGCGGGCAAGAAGACGCTTCGAAAAGCGTCCGCCATACACACGCGAGGGATCGCCGAATACTTTTCCGATCTCATTGAAACCGAAGAGCTTCCGGTACTCGAACGCTTCTTCTCCCGACTTGCCACACATCACACGAATCAAGGCGGCGCATGCGATGCGCACGTAGAACAGCTTTCCATCACCCCCACGAACAGATAGCGAGAAACAACATGGCTTTCGAATTGGGCGTCTACCATTTCGGTGAACTCACCCCAGATCCCACCACCGGCGCGATGATGAATCCCGGTGTCCACCTTCGCCATTTGGTCGAGCAGGCAACCGTTGCCGATCAGGTTGGACTCGATGTCTTCGGCGTCGGCGAGCACCATCGCACCGACTTCGCAGTCTCAGCCCCTGCAGTTGTGCTCGCGGCAATGGCTCAGGCTACCGACAACATCAAGCTGTCGAGCGCGGTCACCGTGCTCAGTTCCGACGATCCCGTCCGCGTGTTCCAACAGTTCGCGACGGTCGATCTGCTTTCCGAAGGTCGCGCCGAGATCATTGCCGGCCGAGGCTCCTACACGGAGTCGTTTCCGCTTTTCGGGTACGAACTTTCCCAGTACAACGAACTCTTCGCCGAAAAGCTCGACCTACTACTGAAACTGCGTGACGAGAACCCGATCAACTGGGAGGGCCAACTTCGCGCACCACTGATCGACGGTGACGTGACACCTCGTCCGGATCGCCAGATTCCTGTGTGGATCGCGGTCGGAGGTACCCCGGCCTCTGTCGTCCGTGCCGCGAAACTAGGCCTGCCCCATCCGCTCCGACACCGACGGAACCGTCAAATCCAG
>NZ_JBEOXI010000556.1:0-2445 GCF_040296465.1 Streptomyces sp. NPDC002130 | reverse complement strand
GCCAGGCGGGTCGAGGGCGAGTCGGTCAGGTCGCGCACGCCCAGGGCGTGGGCCTCGATGCGGTGGTCGATGCAGCCAGCCAGCAGCGCCGAGGGCTTCGCCCCGACCGCACGTTTCCGCTACCTCGGGATGCGGTCGGGGCACACAAACGAGACGAGGTGGGCATGAAGCGAAGACTCTCGAATTGGTTGCGACGCATCGCCTATCGACTCGACCCAGTACCAACGGGACCTCAGAATCGGGACTATGGACATGTGCCTAATGTGCCGAAAGTCCCTATCCTGACCTTCGGTCGGCAGCCTGGTCAGGCCGAACAGATGCGACAGTACCTGGCGCGGAACAATGACCGCCCGAACCATCGGTGACATCGACAGGCTTCTCAGCCGAGTAGTCGAACTCCGACGACGAGCGCCCGACCGACGATTTCACCAAATACTCAGTCGCAGAATCGACTCACTCCTCGCGGACCGAACACACGCGAAGGCACAGACTTGGCCGGATGCCGAACCCCTCGACCTCGAGGATCGGCTTGTCAACGTCACCCGGCCCTGGCACGAGTCAGCCAGGGCCGGGAGCGAAGCGCACCCACGACATGCCCACCGTTCAATGGGTGAGGTGTTGCTGCCCGGCCAACCAACCGAAGAAGGAAACGGGGGAGACGATGCAATCACCACGTCGTGACCCGTTCCTGCAGTACTGGACCAGCAGCGCAGAAGGCCTCGCAAAGTGGGCCTCCACGCCAGACGGCGCATGGACCCGATTGGTCGCCCACCTGCGCAAACACATGTCCGAACGCCACGCGAAAGGCCTTGCCTCCAAGTACTACCGCGTGGTGTTCGGCATGTGGGTCGGGGAACGGAAAGGGAAAAACCCGCTCGGCCCGGGCTGACGACTACTGCTGAGTCATAGACGTGATCTCAACGCTGTACTTCGAGTCGCCCATGAACTGCACGTTGCACTCGAAGTTCGCGCGCAACACTGCACCGAGGGCGTTCTGACTGTCGACACCACCGGAAATCGTCCACGTGTCTGTCGGATCCTCGCGCACTGCCGGATCTGCCGTGAACTTCGCCGAGGCCGGCGCCGACAACCGATCAGAAACAGTGTCCTGGCAAGCCTGAACGGCGTTCTCGACCCGACTCGTGCGTGTCGGAGACGTCAGCGAGAAGATCACGACGAGCGCCACGAACAAGACGACGACCCCGCCGAGAATCCACGGCCACCGCTTCCTCTTCTTCGGAGGCTGGGGCACCGGATAACCGGCAGGCTGTCCCGACCAGTTTTGCTGCGGCTGCTGCGGATACGCGCCCGAAGGCTGTCCGTACCCGTACGGCGCGTGCGGATCTGCCCCTACCGGCGGGTTGACACCGGGTTGACGCGGATCTGCTCCTGGATGGGGATAGCCACCGTTCGGCGGGGGCTGAGTCATCGTCACAACCTTCACTCGTCCAGAGGGCCGGTGATCAGCCCTTTTCTATGCGGTTCTTCCGCGCCTGTGACTTGCGTTCCTGTGCGACCTCTTTGGTACGGGGCCGAGGAGAGGCCTTATCGGAATTGATAAGGCCGAGCTTGTTCAAGCGCAGTCTCAGAGTGTAGAGCGACAGGCTGGATGCTTCGGTGATCTCATCCCAGGTCCACCCTTCCGGGTACACCTTTTTCAGGCTCTTGTTGATGCTCTCTTCGACTACCTCGAGTTCCGCACGCAGCTCCCGCCGGCGTTCGCCGAGAGCGGTCAATGCGTCGATGTTCTTCCTCGATACCATGTCCGGGATCGTAGTCACGATCCTTCGGGGCCGCAATCTTCGTGATGGGGCCATAGTCGCGGCAGCTGTGGATGATCTCATGGGATCGTCGATATTCGTACGGTCGGAGCGGACTTCGAAACGAGTCGCTCCGAGTGGTCGGCATGACGTGTGAGAGCTGACGCGAGTGTGCGCGCGGCTTTGGGGGACAGGTCGACGAGCCCGTGAGGCATGGTCGCTGCCAAGGTCACCAGCGGGGCTTCGTCGATGCAATCCGAGGTGACGGTCACTTCACACCCGAGTGTGCTCAGGACGGTGACAGGAGCCTCCTCCGACGGGGGATGGCTCAGAACTGCGGGCAGATGCGTGTCGTTTCGCATGGGTTGGGTACTCCGTGATCGCGCGTGTTCGTTTGTTTGAGGGGACATCAGGTCGGGCACCCAGGGAAGGTGTGGCCTGAACCACAGGTGTCTCTCCCGGTGGAATTAGACCACCTGCCGCCGACACCGAAAAATCCGACCCTTCGGACTTGGGGTCCTTCGCCGCGGCGACACCTCGAGAGCGCATTCTAAGGGTTTGACCTGCGGATATGCTGCATGATGCTTGCATCATTCAACAGCTTCGTGAGGGTAGCCGAAAAGGCCCGCACACCTCGCCGGTGTGGGGCCTGATCGACTTACCCGATGGCCTGCCTTCCGGCGCC
>NZ_JBEOXI010000555.1:0-2446 GCF_040296465.1 Streptomyces sp. NPDC002130 | reverse complement strand
ATCATGTTGCCCGCACCGAACAACTCGCAGCTGAGGTCACAGCGGGCCGAGCAGCCCGGCCACGACTTGTCATCTGGCCCGAAAACGCTTCGGATATAGATCCTTTGACGAATCGGGATGCGGCGGATCGACTGGACCGAGCAGCCCGTTCTATCGGCGCCCCGATCCTGGTCGGTACGGTCCTGCAGGGCGAGCCAGGAACATCGATCAACAGTGCCATGGTCTGGGATCCGACGGACGGCCCTGGGCAGCAACACATCAAACGGCAGCTTGTGCCCTTCGGGGAGTACCTGCCGCTCCGATCGATCGTTCGTGCAGTGTCGTCGTATGCCGATGCAGCAGGCAATTTCATTGCCGGGAACGGGAACGGCGTCGTCGACCTCAACGGCGTCCACATAGCTGTTGCCACCTGCTACGAGGTGGCCTTCGACGATCTGGTGACCGAGTCCGTCAAGGCAGGAGCCACCGTCATCGCGGTTCCCACCAACAACGCGACCTTCGGCCGGACCGAGATGACCTTTCAGCAGCTGGCCATGTCGCGGGTGCGGGCGGTCGAACACGGCCGCAGTGTGCTGATCGCAGCAACCAGCGGTGTCAGCGCAATCATCACGCCAACGGGTGTGGTGCGTCAACAGAGCGAGATCTTCACAGCACAAGCATTGACCGACGAGATCGCCGTTCGCTCCGATCTCACGTTGGCAACACGTGTGGGTTCGATTCCGGAACTCGCGTTGTCTGCGATCGTGCTTTCTCTCGCCACTTCGGCACTCTTCAGAGGCATGTACCGGGTTCGGCGGGGTGAAAGAACGAGAACATGAATTACTATGCATGATAGTAATTCAGTGTCGGTGCCAGTGCACAAGCGAAACGAGTTCACCAATGACCCAGAGCCGCAAAAAGTCCCCCACACGGCCGCGAGGCGGCGTGGTGCCTGGTGGCCGAGGATTTCCGTGGGCGATATCGCTGGCAGTCCTGGTCATCGTCGGTTTGGTCTCGGTCATCGCGTACAACGTGGTGCCTCGCGCAATCGATAAGAACGAGGCCCAAAAGTACGCTCCGAGTGCCGACAATCCCGACCCGTCGACGTCGATCGACGGCGTGAGCGAGATCGAATACGCAGCCGGCAGTCATATTCAAGCGCCGCAGCGCGTTGCATACGATCAAAATCCGCCATCGGGAGGTGCTCACGATCAGTACTGGGCAACGTGTACCGGAGTCGTCTATCCGGAGCCGATACGCACCGAGAACGTGGTGCACTCCCTCGAACACGGCGCGATCTGGGTGTCGTACGACCCCGAAGCGTTGAACTCGTCCGACATCGACACTCTCGCCTCCCGGGTCGACGGGGAACCGTATTCGCTGATGTCCCCCTTCCCCGGCATCGGCGCACCCATCTCTCTTCAGTCATGGGGGCACCAACTCAAGGTCGAGAGCGCCGACGACCCCCGTATCGCGCAATTCATCACCGCACTCCGACAGAATCCGAACACCCATCCGGAACCCGGTGCCAGTTGTGCGACGGTTCCGGGCGGATTCGACCCGAAGGAACCCTTCCCGTTCGATCCATCCCCTCCGGGTCCCGACGCCATCCCCGCGGCGGATCCGCCAGCCGCCGGCGTCGCCCCCGCTTCGCCCGCCCCGATGCCCACAGCCGGAGATCGCGGCAATGGCTGAACAACGCGATACGGACCAGATCGAACGCCAGCCAGTGGCTGCCTCTCCCGCAGATCGCCGACACACGCCGCCTGCGGTGTTGGTCGTCGGTATCGTCATCGCCTTGCTGCTCGGCATCGTCATTGGACTGTGGGTACAAGGGAAGATCGCCGACACCTCATCCGGGACGTCATCCGCCGAGTCCGTGGATATCGGCTTCGCGCAGGACATGTCCGTTCATCACGGGCAAGCAGTCGAGATGTCCTCTCTTGCCCTGGTCAACGCCACCGACCCGGCCATTCGAACTCTCGCCTTCGACGTCGTCACCACTCAGCAAAGCCAGATAGGAATGATGCAGGGGTGGCTGACGCTGTGGGACCGCCCCGCCCGTAGTTCAGGTGGGTACATGGAGTGGATGCCGATGCCTTCGGTATCGATGGATCATTCGATGCCAGGGATGAGCACCGCGCAAAGTGATGCCGAAGCGACTGCTGTATCGATGCCAGGTATGGCAACTTCTGCCGAGCTCGCCGAACTACGTGCGTTAACCGGCCCTGCCTTCGAGATTCGCTACCTACAGTTGTTGTTGCGCCACCATCAGGGCGGTATCCCCATGGCCCAGTACGCCGCCGACAATGCCGCTCTCCCGGCCGTGACGAATCTCGCGCGACAAATCGCTGTCACGCAGCAGGCGGAATCGACAGCTCTGCAAAATCTCCTCGCGGACAGGGATGCTCAACCAATCCCGATGAACTGAACCCCATAGGCGTCCGCGGACCACTCGGAACCGTGG
>NZ_JBEOXI010000554.1:0-2454 GCF_040296465.1 Streptomyces sp. NPDC002130 | reverse complement strand
TCGGTGGCCAAGGAGGTGCGTTATGAGGCTCCCCGGCTGGCTGTGGTCTCGACCGTGACGGGCCGGTTGGCCGAGGGTGAGGACCTGCGCTCGGCGGACTACTGGGTGACCCAGGTCCGGCAGCCGGTCCGCTACGCCGACGCCGTCACCACCCTGTACGACCAGGGAGCGCGGACCGTCGTGGAGATAGGCCCCGGCGGCGTCCTCACCGCCCTCACCCGAACGGTGCTCGCCGACCGGGACGACGTCACCGTCCAGGCCCTCCAGCGCTCGGATCGGCCCGAACCGTCCGCACTCGCCGACGGCATCGGCACCCTCCACGCCCGGGGCGTGCCCGTCGACTGGGAGGCGTTCTTCGCCGGCACCGGAGCCCGCCGGGTCCCGCTGCCCACCTACGCCTTCCGGCACCAGCGGTACTGGGCCGACGCACTCGCGGCCGGCCGCCGGGACGCCGGCGGATTCGGCCTGGACAACACCGAGCACCCCCTCATCGGCGCCGCGCTGTTCCCCGGAGACCGCGACGAGGCCCTGTTCACGGCCCGCCTGTCGTCCCGCACGGACCGGTTGCTCGCCGCCCACACCGTCGCCGGAGAGACCGTCGTGCCCGGCACGGTCCTCGCCGAACTCGCCGTCCGGGCCGGGGACGAGACCGGCTGCACGACCCTGGACGAACTCGTCGTCGACGCGCCGCTGGTACTGCCCCGCGAGGGGGCCCTGCACCTCCAGGTCCGCGTCGGCGAACCGGACACGGCCGGCCGGCGCGCCCTCACCGTCCACGCCCGGCCCGAGGCGGCCGACGCGTCCTGGACGCGCCACGCCCACGGCGTGCTCGGCGACGCCCCGCTCGTCCCGCCGGCGGACACCGAGCCCGCGCCGTGGCCGCCGGCCGGCGCAGAGCCGTTCGCAGCCACGGACGGGACCGAACCCCCGGACATGGGGCACGAGTTGTACGAACGCTTCGCCGCAGCCGGTGTGCACTACGGGCCCGCGTACCGAGGGCTCACCCGGATGTGGCGACGCGCCGGTGAACTGTTCGCCGAGGTGGCCCTGGCCTCCGACACCGACCCGCGCGCCGAGACATTCGGGCTCCACCCGGCCCTGCTGGAGGCCGCCCTGCAGCCGCTGTACGCCGCCGGACTGCCCGGCCTGCCCGCCACCGTCACCCGATGGCGCGGTCTGCGGCTGCACGCCGTCGGCGCGGACACCCTGCGCGTCCACCTCGCCCCGAGCCCCGCCGCCGACGACACCTACGCGGTGCGGCTCACCGACCCGGCCGGACAAGTGGTCGCGGAGGCCGACGCCGTGACCGTCGGCCCCGTCCGCGCCGAAACGCTGCGGGCCGCCCGCACCCGGCACCGCGACGCCCTCCACCACGTGGAGTGGATCGCCCGGCCCCTGCCCGCTGCTTCCCTCGACTGGCTCACGCTCGGCTCCGCCACCCACCCGGACGTACCCGCCGTCACGGCCGCCGTGGCCGGCGGACAGGCCGGGGCCGTACGCCTGGATCTGACCACCCCCGAGGGAGGCACCGCGGGCGACGCCGTCAGGGACACCGTCGGCCGGGCCCTGTCCTGGGCACGGCAGTGGCTCGCCGAGGAGACCCTGGCCGGCACGCCGCTGGTCGTCGTGACCCGTGGGGCCGTGGCCGTCACCGGCGACGAGGACGTCGACGACCCCGCCGCCGCTGCCGCCTGGGGCCTGCTGCGCTCGGCGCAGTCGGAGACGCCCGGGCGGATCGTCCTGGTGGACACGGACGGCGAACCCGGCCCGGACGCGCTGTCCGCCGTGGTCGCCTCCGGCGAACCCCAGGCCGCGATCCGCGGCACCGCCTCCGCCGACATCCCACCCGGAGATCTTCACCCATGACGGCGAGCCTCGGTTTCGTGAGATCGAGGAATCGGTGGTTCGCGAAGCGTTGGAGGCCACCGACGGCATCGTCTCCCTCGGCGGTGGCGCGATCCTCTCCGATCGCACCCGCGAACTGCTCCAGGGTCACACGGTCATCTACCTCGAGATCAGTGTCGCCGAAGGGCTTCGCCGCACCGGGGCGAACAATCATCGTCCGCTGCTGGCCGGCGGAGATCCCAAGGTCAAGTACCAGGAGTTGATGAGGCGTCGTCGTCCGCTGTACCGGCGTTCGGCCACGATTCGGATTCGGACCGACGGCCGAAGTCCGGCGCGTGTCGTCGGACAACTGGTGTCGAAACTTCAAGACAAATGAACAACCGGAGCGGAGTAGTGGAGCAGTGACCGAACCCGTACGTGTAGAGGTGAAGACCGCAAGTCCTTACCCGGTCGTGATCGGCCGCGGCCTGCTCGGTGATCTCGTTGCCGAGTTCGACGGCGCGCGCACTGTCGCGATCTTCCATCAGCCGCCGCTGGCAGAGACCGCGGAGGCCGTACGGGCTGCGTTGGCGGAGAAGGGAATTGACGCTCACCGTATCGAGATTCCCG
>NZ_JBEOXI010000553.1:0-2461 GCF_040296465.1 Streptomyces sp. NPDC002130 | reverse complement strand
CCAGGGTCACCGGCCAGTCGTTCGAGGCGTTCCTGCGGATGCGCATCCTCGAGCCGCTGGGAATGAAGGACACCGGCTTCCACGTGCCCGCCGACAAGATCGACCGGCTGCCGCCCCTGTACGCCCCCGACCCGCAGACCGGAGAGTTCACGGTAGAGGACCCGGCCGAAGGGGGACACCACAGCAAGCCTCCGGCGTTCCAGTCCGGCGGCGGCGGACTCGACTCGACCGCCGACGACTACCACGCCTACTTCCGGATGCTGCTCAACCACGGGATGCACGGCAGCGAGCGCATCCTGTCCCAGCCCGCCGTCGAGCTGATGACCACCAACCGCCTCACGCCCGAGCAGACATCCGCCCTCCAGACCTGGGCGCGCAGCGTCGTCCATCTGTCACACGGCCAGGGGCAGACCGGCGGCTGGGGCTTCGGAATGACGGTGCGCACCTACCGAGGCGACTACGCACCCATCGGCCAGTTCGGCTGGGACGGCGGAGCAGGCACCACCACCTACGCCGACCCGCACAACGGACTCGTCGGCATCCTGCTTACCCAGACCGGGATGTCCACCCCGGACTCCGCACGGGCCATGCAGGACTTCTGGACCACCCTGTACCAGGCAATCGACAACTGACACGTCTACCTGGTCAGCGTGCGGGACAGCCGGGTACGTCCGAAGCGACCCCACGTCTGCTTCCGACTCCCGGTGCCCGCTCCCGTGTTGCTATTCCAGTGGCGCACCGGTGAGCAGAACCGCGTGGTGTCTATGACACGATCCGCAAGGCGCTGGACGAGACCCTTGCAGCGGCCGGGCTGACGGACAACACCGGGCAGCCCCTTCGCTATCAGCCCCATGACTGCCGCAGGATCTTCGTCACCGACGCGATCATGAGCGGCCTGCCGCCACATATCGCTCAGATCATCTTCGGGCACAAGCACATCTCCACCATTGGCGGTCTATCCGGCCGAAGCCATCGAGGCCCACCACGCGTTCATCGCCCGCCGTCGAACTCTGTCTGCGAGCGGCATCCGGACCGGCTCGTGTTCCAGGGCATCCTGTTCGTCCTGCACACCCGGATCGCTTGGGAACACCTGCCGCAGGAACTCGGCTTCGGCTCGGGCATGACCTGCTGGCGCCGGCTGGCCGAGTAGACCGAGGCCGAGGTGTGGCCGCGACTGCAGAGGCCCTCCTCGCCAAGCTCCGCGGCGCGAACGCCCTGGACTTCTCCCGGGCGCCGGTCGACGGCTCCCATACCGGGCGCTAAAGGGGGCCAAGACCGGACGAAGCCCCGCCAACCGGGGCAGGGCGGGCAGCAAGTGTCACCTGATCACCGACGCCACCGGCCTTCCGCTCGCCGCCACCCCAACCAGCGGCAACCGCAACGACGTCACCCAGCTGATCCCACTCCTGCAGGCCGTGCCGTCCGTGCGGGGTAAACGTGGCCGGCCCCGGCGCCGCCCGGACGTAGTCCCGCCAAACGCGATTACGACCACGACAAGTACCGCCGTCTCGTCTGGGACCTCGGCATGAAGCCGTTGATCGCCCGCCGCGGCACCGAGCATGGCTCCGGCTTGGGCACTCAACGCTGGGTCGTGGAGCGCGCGTTCGCCCACCTGCACTGGTTCCGCCGTCTGCGGATCCGCTGGGAGATACGCGACGACATCCACGAAGCCTTCCTCACCCTCGGATGCGCACTCATCTGCAGGCGGCGCCTGGCCGCAGTTCAGCGCCGCCACTCATAGGCACCCGGTGAAGACTCCAGCACTTCGCTCGGCCACATTTGCAGCACCTGCCCGAGCAGCTTCCGCTGCTCGTCGATCCAGCCCTCTTCAAGGCTCATGGGAAGGAACACGGAGACGCACGAACTGCCCAGATCTTCTACACGGACAGCGACAGTCTCATGCTCCTCGTTGTACGGCTGGATCTTGATCTCGGGGCTGTGGTCGTCATCCCTCCAGGAGATGTCCTGACCGGCAGCAAGCAGGTCCAGAGCACGCGACCACTCTTCCAGGTCGGAAGGGAACAGGGACATGGCCAACCGACCGCCGACGAAGCTGCTGATCACAATGACCTCTGCGTCGAGCTGGTCGTGAAGATGCAGCACGCCCGGCGACCTACGCCCCAGCACACGCACCAGGAAGCTGTTGTCTCCATCCGAGAGGCTGATCAGTTCCACCCTGCATCCTCTGCCCTGCCCGCTCACATCTGTCAGAGTTCAGGGTCTCTGAGCCAGATCAACGGGCACAAGCAGGTTGTCCCCACCTCATTCCGTGGAGTTCTTGGTTCAGAGAAGCGACGCTCGACTGGATCGAGACGGGTGGATCACGGTCGGGATGGGCATGGCCAGCCCCAGCGCCGAGGCAGCCGGCAACAACGCGCTGCCGCTGGTCTTCCTGCCGCTCATCTCCAGCGCCTTCGTCCCGGTCGACGCGATGCCGGGCTGGTTCCAGCCGATCGCCCAG
>NZ_JBEOXI010000552.1:0-2469 GCF_040296465.1 Streptomyces sp. NPDC002130 | reverse complement strand
GCCCTGCAGCGCACCGATCTCGACGTCGAGGGGAGAGGAACCGTTGCTTGTCGTCATGAGCGGATGCTAACTCCGGCGGGTGCCGGGGCCTGCTGTTCGAACGACTCAGCGGGCTCCCCGCGTCCCAGTCCCCGTTCCTCGCAGACGATTACGACGTCCGCGCGAAACTGTCCGGATTTCCGCGCGCACTCACCCCCGCCCTGTCCGGGCCGCTCGACCAGGCGGCCCGCCGCTTCCTCGACGACCACGGACTGGACGAGGAACCCGTCTACTGGCATCCACCCCTGCATCTGCTCGACGGGCTCGAACTGCCCGGACCCAACCCCGCCGCCGTGGACCTCGCCGCCCTCCACGACCTGACCCGCCACGAACACACCGCGCTGTCGGAGATCGCGCGGCAATTGGCCACCACCCTCGACGTGATCCGCCACCTCCTCGAAAACCATCCCGCTCCCGCATCACCCACTGCCGCAGAGCGGTTCGAACGACGCGTCGCCCAGACCGCCGCAGAGGAAACGTTGAGCCGGGCGCAGTTCGTCGACCTCTACTGCGTCCAACGCCGCACCCTCGCCGAGATCGCCGCGATGATCGGAGCCAGCCGGAAGGTGACCGGTCGGCTGGCCCGACACCACGGCATCGCGCCGAGCGCCGGAGGCCCGCCGGTCGATCCGGCATGGTTTCACCACCAGTACGTCACCCAGCGGCGAACCCTGCGGGACCTCGGACACGAGGTGGGGCGCAGCGTGTCGCGGATGAGCCGAATCGCAAAGGACTACGGCATCCCGATTCGGCCGCCAACCGACGCCGGCAACCCGCAGTCCGTAGCGATCCGGCGGCTGGCGCACTGATCGGTCTCGGCCGTCGTGCGGTGCACGCTCGAGTCGTGCACAGTGCAGGGCCGGGCAAAACGTTGCCCGGAGAACAAGACCGCAGGTGACTGCGGCGCTGGTCCCGACGCTCGAACGCGCGTGTAACGTTGCGCGTTATTAACGCAGTACGTTATAGTGGTGAGGTGATCGAATCGTTCGCCGACAAGGAGACCGAGCGAGTCTTTCGCCGGCAGTTCTCGAAGAAGCTCCCGCAGGACATTCAGCGGATCGCGCGCCGGCGTCTGTTGTTGATCGAGGCGGCCACCGACGTCAACGACCTGCGGGTGCCCCCAGGCAACCGCCTGGAGAAGCTCTCCGGAGACCGGGTGGGCCAGTACAGCGTCCGGATCAACGATCAATACCGCATCTGTTTCATCTGGCGCGCCACCGCAGCATACGACGTGGAGATCACCGACTACCACTGACCACCCGGAACCGACACCTCCGACCACGGAAAGGAACACCGACAATGACTACAGACCTGAGCCCCATTCACCCCGGCGAGATCCTCCGCGAGGACTTCCTCGAGCCTTTCGGCATCACGCAGAACCGCCTGGCCACGATCATCGGTGTGCCGCCGCGGCGGATCAACGAGATCGTGCACGGCAAGCGGTCGATCACCGCAGACACCGCGCTGCGGCTGGCCAAGGCGTTCGGCAACAGCGCCCAGTTCTGGCTCAACATCCAGGACCGCTACGAGCTCGACCTTGCGGCCGACAAGCTAGGCGACACCCTCGCCAAGATCACGCGCCTCTCGGCATAGATCGGCAGGTATCGGACTCGGTGCCCCGCGGACGATCCGGCGCACTCGCCGAGCTGCGGTTGCCCCAGCGCTTCACCGTTGGGGGCCACCGCTGGCGAGCATCAACGTTTGCGGGGTTCGATATCGAGTCGCCGTCGCGTGTTGTGGTTGCCGCAGACGAGTTCTGGAGTAGTGGTCCATTCGTGACGTTCAAGCCACGCCAGGACCGGTCGGGGTGGGTCGTCGCTGGAGGAGCCGGTGAGCAGCGGGCCGTCACCGCACCTCGAGCAGCTGACCACCACGACGTGGCCGTGCGGTTGACAGCGGGCACAGTGCCGCGCCTTGTGCAGGTGCTCGCGTTTGTCGAGGTGCAGCCAGACGGTGGCGAGGTCGGCGCGGTGCGGGACCAGTTCCCGACGCGTGGTGGGTTGATACCCGCAGGTCGGGCATGCCGATCCCGTCGTCGGGGGCGGCGCCGCCGGATCCGGTGACGGCGAGGGCTTCTCCTCGTCCGGGTCGGTGTCGGCGGTAAGCGTCTCGGACTGTCGGGGCGGCAGATGCCGGTATAGGGTCGAGCGGGTCAGTCCGGTCTTCGCGGTGATCTCGGCGATGGTGGCGCCGCCCTCGCGTAGCTGGGTGGCGTAGGCGAGTTGGGCGTCGCTGACCACGCTGGGCCGGCCGGTGCGGCGGCCCTTCTCGGTGGCCACGGTGCGGGCGTGCGCGGCTCGCTCGACCGCGTACGTGCGTTCCATCTGCCCGAACAGTGCCAGCAGCACCACCGCCAGCTGGCCCATCGGGTCGTCCGGGTTCGTCGAGTCGATCCGGACCGGGTCGGCCAGATTGCGGAAGCCGATGTCG
>NZ_JBEOXI010000551.1:0-2482 GCF_040296465.1 Streptomyces sp. NPDC002130 | reverse complement strand
ACGGCCTCGATCGCCCAGAACACCTGGTCCCGGGAGCGGTCTACGAAGTCGAGATCGATATGGCCGCGACGTCCAACGTGTTTCGTGCTGGGCATCGGATCCGCGTCGACATCTCCAGCAGTAACTTCCCCCACTACGACCGCAACACCAACACCGGCGGTTTCATCAGTCGCGAATCCATCGACGACGCCGTGGTCGCGCACAACACCATCCTCACCGGACCCGACCACCCCAGCCGTCTGGTACTTCCCCGGATCAACCGCTGACCAGTACCTGCACTGATCGACGGTTGCCGGAACCACACTCATGGTCCCGGCAACCGTCCCAACGGTGTGAGCCTGACGGTCACGCGATCATGCCGTCCCGACGAGCAAGGACAACAGCCTCCAACCGGGTACTCGCGCCGAGCTTGTGCATAGCGGACTTCATGTAACTCTTGACCGTGAACAGAGCCAGACCCAACACTCCGGCTATCTGAACATTCGTCATGCCCGCGCCGGCCACCGTCAGGACGTCGATTTCACGTTTCGTGAGCGAAGCGCTGCCGGCGCTTTCGGAGCGTTCCCCCTCGTCGACCAGCCGGGCGGCAGCCTTGACGAGCGCCGCACGCACATCAGCATCACCGACACTGCCGGCAAGGAGCCGTAATTCCGCATAGACCGATCGCACCTGCTCGCGCAAACGTGCATTCACGGTGGCTTCTTCGGACAACACACCGTTCGCCGAAGTCACGGCACTGACAGCCAGTTCTTGCTCCAGCGCCCGCGCTTCCTGCACGACGGTGTCCTCGATGCGACCTCCCACGACCTCGGAAGTGCGAAACGCGCCGTAAATGACTCCCACCGTCTGACGCCCGACAATGATCGGCGTGGCGACCAGCGCCTTGAGCCGCTCAGCTCGGATGACCTTGTCGTATCGGTGTGTGATCACCTGGGTCTCGAAATAATCGTTCACGGCGATCGGCCGGCGCATGACCGCCACCTTGCCGCCGAGTCCCTCACTCGGATCCAGCGTCAGCCCGGGGAGCGCTCCGAGGGTCGGACCGTCGAAGCGCTCGATTAGGAGGTTTCCGGCTCTGTTGACGGGCCCACCGAATGCAAGGGAGGCCCCTGTCGAGACCCGGACCCGCTTGAGGGCGCGCTCCATACGCGTGCCCAGATCTTGCGCAGTCAAATCGTTCGATCCCCTATCAGGAGGGTGTAACCCAGCGCTCAGTTCCGTCCCCCTGTGACGGCTATCATAGCGACGCGAGCAGGCTACACCGTCCCGACCCGGACTTTGTCTTCCACCGGCAGTGACCAGGTCAGCCCGGGATCTGCAGGGCCAGATCGTTGCGGTCGAAGTCCGAGAACTGCTGGGTGTCAGTGCAGTATCCGCAGTTCACCCCGAAGAACTCGGTGCGAGCGTTCGGATCGTCGAGTAACCAGTACCGCAGCCAGGCGGTGCTCGGCCCGCGCATGTCGCCACCGGTGATCGCCGTACCGAAGTGCGTCGCGCCGCGCAGTTCCAGATACTCGGCGGGCACGTGGTCGGCATCCTCGTACATCGCCCGCACGATCGCCGGCCAGACGATCGCGTCGGCCTGACCGGCAAGATAGAGAACCGGCTCGTCGATGAGGTCGACATCGTTGAGCGGGCCCGGCTGGATCGCGACGGCAGTGTCGACGCGGTCGTCGATCGCGGCATTGATCGCCGCAGATCCGCCCTGCGAGTGCCCCACCGCACCAATATGTTCCAGGTCAACTTTGCCGAAGAAGACACTGGATGGGTTGGCTGCCTTACTTTCGATGAGATCAATTCCCGACCGCATGGTGATGGCGAAGTTACTTGCCGGGGTATTGGCGGCGACCACGATGAATCCATGGCTGGCGTAGTGGCGCAACAAGGAGGTGTAAGCGCCGGGGAGCACGCCGGTCCCGTTCCCCCAGATCACAACCGGATGCTTCTCGCCTCGTGCGCCGAGTTGACGCGGGTAGTAAAGAGTGTGTACCAGCCCGATCGACACAGTCGGCGTGTACGGCCCTGCGCTCGCCCAGTCGTGACCGACGCTCGGGATGCCGGGAGTCTCAGCGGCGGCCGTTCCGGCCGGGCCCGCGAGTCCGAGTGTCGCGCACAGCGCAACCGCCGCTACAGCATTCGCGAACAATTGCAGAGATTTTTGCATGAAGGTCGACCTTTCGAAGTTGCGGCAATTTCGGTGCAGACGGTTCGATCACGGGACGCTCGGGGTCCTGTATTCGGTAGCTGAACCACATTCGGTGAATTGTCGATCCAGAGTGACGTGTATTACATAGTTTCCGGAAGGCGGCCCGTCGGCTTTGTTGGAGAAAACGGGGTTTGCCAGAAGTGTTGTGTCTGAACACAAAATCATCGTTCCCGACAGATAGCCGGCCGCCGCGAATACCCAGAGTTCAAAGAGAGAATCGCCGGCGTCCCGGCACCCGTTCGTCCGACTCGCTCCCTGCGGCGGCCTGTGTCATCC
>NZ_JBEOXI010000550.1:0-2496 GCF_040296465.1 Streptomyces sp. NPDC002130 | reverse complement strand
ACCGAGGTACTCGACACCGAGCCGACCGTGCCCGCGCCGGCCCAGCCCCTCCGCCCGACCAGCCCCTACGGCGTTGTCGAGTTCGGTGGAGCCGGGTTCACGTATCCGGGAGCAGAAACGCCGGTCCTGTCGAACGTTTCGATGCGATGCATGCCAGGTACGGTCACCGCGATCGTGGGCAGTACCGGTAGTGGCAAATCGACCCTCGTCTCACTCATCCCCCGGCTCTTCGACGTCACAGCCGGCGCCGTCCTGGTCGACGGCTTGGACGTCCGTGGCTGGGATCAGGACGAACTCTTCGCCAACTTCGGATACGTGCCCCAGAAGGCCTACCTGTTCGCCGGCACGATCGCGAGCAATATCCGCTACGGAAACCCGACCGCCACCGACGACGACATCTGGGCAGCCCTCACCTCGACCGCTGTGGTCAGGTGCAGGGCGACGAGTGAATCTTTGCCGCCGGAGAAGGCGAGATATCCGTCGTGATTGTCGAGGTGTTCCTCGATGCGCTCTTTGATCGCGGCCAGGTTCGGGCGCGGGCGCCGCAGTGCGCGCAGTGTGGTCAGATCGAGCCCGTCCGCGCGAGGGGTGCCACTCATATCTCTGCCGCTTCCCTGGGTGCTCGATGAGTATTTCTGGCGTTGTTGTCACACGCGGCCCGTCGGGCGGATCTTCCTGTGTATGTAAGGCCTCGAAGCCGATCCGACTCGGGGCACCTGCACAGGAGGACGAGCGTGATGAAAGAAAAACTACAGGAGGTGACCTCGTGCGTGGAGGTCGTAGAGGCGGCGTTCGCATCGACGAATCGTTCATCTGAGAAGGACTCACTGCAGAGGGGACGGTGTGCGCGCTGCGCGAAGGCCGACACACCGATCGAGCCCGCGCGGTCGGCGATCTCACGGACCTTCACCGCATTCGACTCGTGGAAGGCTCCGGCAGAGAAAGGTCTCTGCACACCGTGCCGGTGGGCGTATCAGACCTCGGAGCTGCGAACCCGAATGCATCTGATCACCACCGCGCCGGCGATGACCGAACTGACGCAGCCGCGCCTGGCCCGGACCTTGTCGGCACCGTTGACGTCGGAGATCGCGCTGGTGGTGCCGTTGCGTCGCCCGGCCCGCAAACACATCCTGCCGCACGCCCGATGGGGTGCCGTTGCTGTCGAAGACACCTGCTTGCCGTGGTCGGATCGCGATGTCGCAGCAGCTGCCGCGATGCGCCGACTGCGCTCTCACGGCTTCGGCGAACGCATGCTCGGCGAGAGCGCAGCCCCGTATGCAGTGCTACGCACAGTGCCGGCGCGTCGGTGGCCGGCGATCTTCGAGGACTGGGATCACCTGTCCCCGTACCGCCACGTCGACCGATGGTGGGCGTTGGCGCTGTTGGCCACCACACCGCCTCGCAGCAAGGCGCACGCATGAGCACGCCGACCGACCGCTGGCTCGCTGCCGCTCCCGCAGGCCTCCCACAGCTGCACGGTGTGGAGAACGTGGCCGAGCGACTGCTGTTGCTGTTGCACTACGGCGTGGACTGGGATTCGTGGGTGGGCCGGCGCCGGGCGACGTACTGGACGCAGCATTTGCCGAACCGAGTCCGCGTCGCCACTTATGTCGGAGGAGCCGACCTCGATCGTTGGTGGTCGGTTGTCTCACGTTCGCTCGAATCCGAGCCGCGAACAACCGACGAACGGCTGGAGTTGGCCGCTCTTCTGCGCGCCGAATCGGAGCCGGTCCTGACACTGCTGCGGGAGCGTCCCACGGCCTATGTCCTGCGGACCCGCATCGTGGCCGAATCAGTTGCCGCTGCCCGCGCCGCGAGGAAGGTCAGCTGATGCGCTCTACCGTGAGATGGGATGTCGAACTGACTGCCCTGTCGTCGATCTCGCAGAAAGGCGAGGAGTCGGAAACGACGACGACACTGTTTCGCCGCGAACCGATCCTGCAGCCCGACGGGAGGAAAGTGCTGGTACCGGTCGTGTCGGGGAACTCGCTGCGGGGAGCATTGCGACGCACCGCCGAGGAGTTGTTCCGCGATGTGATCGGCTACGAAAGACAGATACCTCTCTCCGCGGCGCACGCACTGCGCAACGGCGGCAACCTGAGCAAAGTCGCCGGCGACTCACTGACCGGCCGCAGGCGTCAGCGCCTGCGCGAGTTGGTCCCGCCGATCAGTCTGTTCGGAGGAAACGGAGGCGGTGCGCCGCCGATCGACGGATGTCTCAAAGTCGGCAAAGTCGTTCCCCGAGTGAAAGAAACAGAATCGATCATGAGCAGGCCCTACCCGGGAGTGCTGATGTCGCAGTTCGAGCTCATGTCCCTGGAAAGTTACAGCCGCTTCGACGACGCCGGCACCAAATTCTTCCCCGAACCCCTCGACGCGGGCGCCGGTTCGGGAACTTCGGTGCACCAGACGTCGATGTTGATGCGCTTCGAGGTCGAGACATTGCCCGCAGGAACACATTTCGAAACATTTCTGAGGGTGGACCGGGCAACCGAC
>NZ_JBEOXI010000549.1:0-2512 GCF_040296465.1 Streptomyces sp. NPDC002130 | reverse complement strand
CGCGACGTACGTGGCGACGTCCACGTCGAAACCGGCGTAGCCCTGCGGCGTCTTCTGGTGAGCGCCGACCGCTGGAAGCATTCCGTCCAGAGTCGACATGCCGTCGTGCGACGCGCACGTCCGAACGTCCCGATCCGCCTCCGCACGAACTCGCCTGGCACGCACCCCATCAGGGTCGTGCCGAGCAATGAGACCTCGTGCGCGCGCCTTCAACTTGTTACCGGTTACACGGCAGGCACCGTCCACGAGGAGTCGCTCGATTTCATCGAGCGCGTGCTCGGAGACGTTGGCGAGAGCTTCGGACAGTGCCATCGCTTTGGCCAGATCGATGTCACCGCAAGCAAAAGCGGCCGCCACCCGCGGAAGTCGCCAGCGCAGGTCACATCCCAGTGCAATCATTTTCTGCGCGGCGTACTCCGTAATGCTCAGTATCGACGCGATCTCCACGTGCGCGAATTGACCCTGAAAAGCCTCGTTGACTCCAACCGCGGCGCCCTCCTCACAACGGTCCAGGTACAGCGCAGTGACTGCGTCGATCTCGAGGAAGTGGGCGCGCGCGATTTCCGCATGCTGCCGAGACAGCGCATCCGCGGAAATCATTGATTCGAACATATGATCGATACTACGGGCACCTACCGACAAGTTTGCGGAATCCCGGGGTAGTCACCGATACCCAAGGCGGAGACAGCATCCTCTGACGTGCGCCCACTTCACGCCCGCTGCGCACACAACAGCGCGAAGCGCTGATCCTGATCCGTCCACACCTTCCGTACCCCGAAGCCCGCCGACGCGAGTTCCGCGGCAATCCCGTCCTCGGTGAACTTCGCCGAGATCTCGGTTCGCAGTTGCTCGCCCGCTGCGAAGGTGATTTCCAGATCCAGGTCGTCGATACGCACCGAGAGTTCTCGAAGCGCTTCCAGTCGCATCTCGATCCACTCGTTCTCGGCGTCCCAGAGCGCGACGTGGCGGAAGTCCTCCAAGGGAAAGTTCGCTCCCAGTTGCTTGTTCAGGACCGCGAGAACATTGTGGTTGAACTGCGCCGTCACGCCGGCAGCGTCGTCGTAGGCGGGTACGAGAACAGCCGGATCGATCACCAATCCGACGCCCAGTATCAGGTTCTCCCCCGGATCGAGCACCGCCGCGATCCCCGAGAGGAAATCGGCTCGTTCTGCCGGAACGAGATTTCCGAGAGTTCCGCCGAGAAACGCGACCGCCCGCCGTCCGCCACCGGGCAGATGATGCAGCGAGCCGGTGAAGTCGCTGACCACTCCGACCACGTCGATTCCGGGAAACTCGGCACCGACCTGCTGCGCAGCGCCTTCCAGTGCCGTCACCGAAACATCCTGCGGTACATACGTTCGCAGAGTTCCGCGAGCGGTCATCGCGTCGAGGAGCAACCGCGTCTTCTCCGAGGAACCGGAACCCAGTTCGATCAGGATCTCGGGTTCGGTCAACGCCGCGATCTCGTCGGCGTACTGCGCGAGCAGGCCGCGCTCGGTACGGGTGGGGTAATACTCGGGTAAGGCCGTGATCTCCTCGAACAATTCACTTCCACGCGCGTCGTAGAACCATTTGGGCGAGAGCCATTTCGGCGTAGCGGTCAAGCCCTCCCTGGCCTCGGCTCGCAGTGCGTCGACCGATTCGGCCGGTGTCAGATAAACCTCGAGTGTAGGGGATTTCATTGTTCTCCCATCGGAATCGGAGTGATGATCAAATGACCGGGACGCACGCAGACTATGTGCCGGTCCGGCACCTGCTGCCAGTCCGGGAGTTGATCGAACGGTTCGGAAACGATCAGGGCCCGCGACTCGTCGACCCGCGTGTACAGCGTGTGGCCCCACGCTGTGGCCCACAGTTCCTGCCCGTCGCCGAACAGGAGGTTCAATCGTGAATCCGGTGCCACCGCAGCCACATCGTGAACGAGGCTCGTCACGGCGGCCTCCGCGGGCTTCGACTTCAACCGATGCCGTAGCACCGTCCACAACAAGGCAGCATCCGTCGGGGCGGGCATCTTCAGCAGTTCGACGGCGGGTACCTCCGCCGCCAAGTCGGCAAGTGAACCAGGCCAACCGGATACCGCTCCGTTGTGGCTGAAAGCGTAGGTTCCGTCGACGAACGGTGCACAGGCCCCGATCTCGACGGCCATCCCCTCCGTCGCGGAACGTACGGCAGCGAGAACGGATCCGGAATCGATGTGGGACAACGTCTCGTCGACAGTCGGGTCCGACCAGATCGGCGAGACACTGCGGTACCGTCCCTGCCTTCCACCGTTCCACCACGCCGCACCGAATCCGTCGGCATTGATGGTCCCGCCGCCACGCATCTCCCGAGGTGCCCACGACTGTCGCATCAGCGAGTTCTCGCCGTCGTGGAGGAGTTCACGAACCGAACGCGGCGGCCCGAGATACCCGAGGTGCCGACACATGTCAGGGTCTACCCGAAATCGTTCTGGCGCACCGAAAACCCGAGAAGATCTGGCGCCTGATCGGGTGGTCCCAGTTGCGGAACGTCC
>NZ_JBEOXI010000548.1:0-2524 GCF_040296465.1 Streptomyces sp. NPDC002130 | reverse complement strand
GCCGAAACTTGTCTCGCCGACCATTCCGGGGCGGAGGTCATGCGCCCAGGGGCCCACGATCAAACTTTGTGGTCCGCGCTCCACGGATGCGTAGTGTCTCAGCGTCTCCCGGATCATCGCGTCGTCCCAACCTCCGATGTGTAATCCGGCGACATCGAGTTCGGACAGGTCGTCCGCGGAGACGAGATCGTCGCTGCCGTACGGCTGGCGTTCACGAGCCCGGTTGATCGGCGTCACCCAACCCGGCGAATCGGAGGTCAGGCCGACCTTCTCGATCATCGACTGCGCCGGGAGATGTTCCAGCAAAGCTGAATCCGAGCGCATCAGAGCCGGGATGAATCCCTCACGGGAGGACGAGGAATCTCCGTGCTCGCCCCACCACGCCAGATGCTCGGCGAGGAGAAGTATCCCCGACGGATCACGTTTGACTCGATCGCTTCCGATGGTCGGCACTTTGGAGACGACGGCGTCAACGCGAAATGACCGATCGGCGCTGTTGGTCTCGGCAGCAAATGCCCAGGCGGTTCCTGCCGCGTACGAAGCCCCGCTGGCGATGACGCACTTCGGCGTCCAAGGCTGATCCTGCAGCCACTCGGCCAGGGCGGCGCCGTCCTCTCGCTCGTGGACGTACGGTTCCCAAGAGCCGGTGGAATCGTGCCGCCCACGCACGTCCTGACAGAGGAACGCAATTCCTCGCGATCGCCATTCGATTCCCTCGGCCAGATGCCACCCACGCCCGTACGGGGTGCGGATCACGATCAGCCCTCGAGGTGAAGACTCTGATGGGAGAAGCACATCCGTAGCGAGCAGAGAACCGTCAGCGGCCGGAACCTCGACACCGAGGGAGATCACCGGAGCGTCGGCAAAGGGTCGAGAACGCCGCCTGGCAGTGGTAACACGGGATGGCGAGTCGTCATGAGGGTTCGTGGATTCATCCGGATCTGGTGGTGAAGGTGTGATTGCGGTGCGCCGTAGGAACCAGCCACGACGACCGAACATGCAAGTGCACTGACCATTGCGGCTGCGGTGGGCGAAAGTTCAAGCGGACGGCGGTCGCTGCCGGCGAGGTGTTTCCACAGTGCCTGCAGATGATCCGGTACACGCGACGCGGCAAGCCGTCGTCCGCAGACGTCCCGGTAGCTCGAGCTGTCGATACCGTCGAAGAAGGGGCCTATGTATATCTCGCCCAGCTCGGAGTGGACGCGTTGCCACGGAGTTCGGCTGTGGCGGCACCAGGTATCGAGTTCCGACCACTCGTCGTGAGGAGGAGCGCCGGCAACCGACAGTACGAGGTCCGATGCCGCAACGTCGTCTTCGATTGGCGCAGTGGTGAATATGACTTCGAGATCCGGAAGAGCTTCGGAGAGCAGGGCGATGCAGGCATCGGCAACGGGCCCGGTTCCGTCGACCAGTACATGTCGGAGGACTGGAATCTCCGGTACTTCACCTGGAACAACCAGCACGCCGCGTGCGAGGAGGGCGTCGGCGATCTCGATCGATCCCGCGCCGAGCGGCGAGTTCGACCGTCGGAGGAAGCTGTCGAGTTCCGCGAGATTTTCGGCAGGCGCACCGATCGTGACTGCGTTCTCGTCCGGTGTCAGGTAGTGCCAAGAACCGTCCGGGGTCGGGTACAGCTGGTGTCCGTCGGCGAGGGCGTACACGGATCTCCTTGTCGAGGCCCGCACCCGACGAGTCGGATGCGGGCGGGGTCATCAGCAGATCAGACTGTCGAAACAGGCTGGATCAAGGAAGGTTTCAGCTCTGGAAGCTGAAAGGGTTGTCGACGAGAGCGTTGGTACCCACACCCTGCAGAGCGTGTGCTGACGTAGCCTCGGCAACCGGCTCGAAAGTGAACGGGTTGTCGACGAGGGCATTGGTGCCGACGCCCTGGAGTGCATTGGCCGGAGCCGAGTTGGAGACGCTGTCGAACGAAATGTTGCTCATTGTCATCCCTTCCGTAATGGAAACCATTTCCATTACGATGCCACCGTACGAAAGATCGCGACGGAGAGCAACAGGTACAAGAGAGTGCATACATGAGCGAGACCCCGACGACGGGATCCGTCGAAGCGCAACCACATGTGTTTCGGGACAGATCGTTTCGATTGTTCTTCACCGCCCGCACGATTGCCGTGGCCGGTGCGGCGGTGACCGGAGTGGCCATGCCGATCCTGGTGTTCGACATCAGTCGGTCTCCGTTTCTCACCTCGCTCGCGGCCGCTGGGACGGTTCTGCCGTACCTCGTGTTCGGTTTGTTCGCCGGCGCGGTGGCAGACCGAGTCGATCGGCGCACGGTCATCCTGTGTGCGCAGGCCGCAGCTGCTCTTGCCTTGGCGAGTGTTCCGGTGGCCCAGGCGCTTGGTGTCTTGACCGCGTGGCATGCCGTCGGCGTATCGATGTGCATCGGAACGTGTTTCGTGTGGTTCGACGCGCTGAAGATCACCGCGGACGTGCTGGCCGCGCTGGAGATCAGCCACGAGATGGGCCTGGTCCACCGCGACATCAAGCCGGGCAACGTGATGAT
>NZ_JBEOXI010000547.1:0-2524 GCF_040296465.1 Streptomyces sp. NPDC002130 | reverse complement strand
GCGTTGCCCTTGTGGACCACATGGGCACCCCACCGGGTGAGTCCGTTGATCACCCGGTAAATGGCCTTACTCACTCCAAAACAAGTGTCCGAACTTTTTCGTGTAACTCCGAAAACAGTCGCTCGCTGGGCTGACGAAGGAAAAATCGGGTTTACCTCGACCATCGGCGGTCACCGCCGCTACCACCGCACCGAGATCCGTATGCTCTTGCACTCGCTTCACACTCCAGGGCCAAAAACGGATCCGACGGCATCCTGAATTCAAGCCCGAAATGCTGTAACCCAACCCTGACGATACCGATGCACGTTACTTTCGTTCGCGGATCAGATGCTCCCGATGTCGCCGACTGTGCCCTGAACTCGCATGTGACCGTCGGACAATGTGTACGTGACGCCGACGATCGCGCACGCACCCTTGTCCACCTTGTCGGCGATGATCCGCGACCTCTGCATGATCAACGAGCCGGTCTCCACGACGTGACGGCCTTCGAGTTCGTCGACGGTGGACAAGCCCTCGTTGCTGCCTATCAGAACCACGCTCGACCGCACTGCGGACGAAGCTGTCCGGAACAGTTCTTGGTCTCAATAGGTCAACGCATCACCGACGATAACGGATCAGCCCCAGAAGATCGGATCGCCACCGTTTTCGATGTGATCGAGCAAATCCTGAACGTGAGGGCTCGGCGCCAAGAACTGGTAACGGTGAAATTTGAGGTTCCGGTCCCGCCAATACAAAGTCCACAGCCCGGTTTTCTTCGTGTAAGACAGGCGGGCGATCGGGAATCGCGTCCACTCCGGTCCGAAGTCCTCACGCCACGGCGACCGGCATTCGCAGATCGTGACATGGCGCGGCGCGATGTCGCATTCGACCCGAATCTCATGACGCAGACGATCGGGAACTCTACTGGCGCAGTACTTCACGATCCGGGCGACATCGAGTTCGGGAAGTCCGGTAGCAGCCATGACCATCATCATGCCAACCGCCGTTATGGCCAGCTTTGCTATCCAACTGCGGAGGAACCGAGCACCTGGTCTTCTCGTTGGCGTGGACTGTCCCAGTCGAGCACCCGACGAGGCCGATCGTTGAGTCTCGCCGCGATCGAATTCAGGCCCTCCTGGCTGAAAGTGCGCAGGTCAGCGTTCTTGCGCGGTACTGGCGCAGGAGCCCGTTCGTATTTTCGTTCGTCCCTCGTTGCCACGGATGATGCGGGGCGCAAAAGTAGACGGGCAGGTCGAGTGCTGCGGTGATGCGCTCGTGCGCGGCCATTTCCAGTCCCCGATCCCACGTCAACGACCGACGCAGATGCGCAGGCAACCGGCCCAGATAGGCAATCAAGGCGTCCGCAACCGTCTCGGCCCGGTACCCGTCCGGCAGTGCGACCACATGCACGGCGCGTGATTGCCGATCCACCAGCGTCGCGACCGCTGACGGGCGGGTGCCGAACACGAGATCGCCTTCGAGGTGTCCGGGCTCGCTACGATCACCGGCCGCAGAGCTGCGGTGATCGATGGGGACCCTGTTCCGTATCTGCCCGCGCCCGTGGGAGCGTTTCTTCCCACGAGGCCGGCGGATCCGCCGATCGGTACGCAGTTCGTGAAATTTTGTGTCGTCGAATACTTGTCGCGACGGTATATACAGGCAACGGTAAATCGTCTCGTGCGAAACCCACATCTGCGGATCGGACGGGTACTCGCGCCGGAGCCAGGCGGAGATCTGCTGCGGTGACCACTGCTCACTCAGCTTCCCTGTGACAACCTCCTGCAGAAAATGCCTGGTAGAGAGGGTCGAGATTTGAGGGCGGCGCGCGCGGACATACGCTGCGGCATCCGCCGGGGTCGCCCGATAGTGTTCGCGGCCGCCGTTGCGGGCGATCTCCCGTGCGATCGTGGACGGGGATCTTCCGAGTTTGTCGGCGATCGTCCGAGCGCTGTCACCGGCGGCGATCCCACGGGAAATCTCTTCACGCTCCCCGGCCGTGAGATGAGATGCTCGCCGACGACGTGGGAGCGGCCGGATACCGCCGGATTTACGCAGGAACCGGCCGATCTGAGGGACACTCTCCCCGAGGACCCGCCCGGTCGCACTCAGCGAATCACCGCGACGCCACATCTCCCAGATCGTGTTCTCTTGATCCACAGTGAACCCGAGCGCCTTGTTGCCCATCCATGCCTCCACGATCACGCATCATGTCACCAGCAGTGATGCGTTGACGTATTGAGAGCAAGTTCCGTTGTCGAGGGCATGGACGCGTGGTTGACAAACCGCTCGTTGCCTTCGCGAAGAGACGTCCAAGCGGAAAGGGGGGGCTTGATCGCGGCATCCATCTACCGTGCATACAAAGTCTGGCGACTCACTATCGACACCTGAATTGAGGGCCTGGAACCGTGCGGCGGGGCGCTGGTCGACGATACTAGAACAGTACGAGGGACTGAGCCCGGAAAACATCCCCCGGCAGGCCGCCGCCGACCACCGTCTCGCGGTGGACCTCGACGCCGTACCGGAGACCGTCCACCGGGTCAGCGTG
>NZ_JBEOXI010000546.1:0-2526 GCF_040296465.1 Streptomyces sp. NPDC002130 | reverse complement strand
CGCGAGACCGATCGCCGTGGTGGTGCTCCCCGCTCCCCCGCACGCACCGACGACCAACGTCATCGGCGGGACGGGATCGAGAACCTGGGCAGCGGCGGTGGATGTTTTGGTCGCAGAACTCTTCGGTTGGGGAGCGACGAGCGGAAACACCTGGGCTACCGGTGTTTCCACGACCTCCGGTTCCTCACCGAGCCAGCCGAGCCAATCCTGAGAGTTGTCGTTGTCGGTCACGATGCTTTTCCAATCGAGGTGATGAGCGTGCGGCCACCGACATCGGTGACCTTGACGATCTGACGGCCACTGACGCGGGAGCCGTCCAGATAGCGCTGCTCGAGGGTGACGGCGAAGGTGTTCGGTTCGGTTGCGCGGATCTCGACGCAGTGCTCGGTACCAGCGGGAACCGTGTCGATACCGGCTTGCAGTTCTTCGGCGGTTGCCGACTTCACCTGCGCATCGGAGACAAGCAGTGCGCGGGCCTTGGCCCCGTTGCGTTCGACGTAGTAGGCGTGATCGAACGCGAGAATGGCATCGGGACCCGAACCGGTTCCGCCGGGGCCGGACCCGCGAACGACTCCGGCCTCCGTCGACGGCGAGCACCACGACTGCGGAGCCACCGAGCTCGGAGTCTGCGAGGTGGTTGCCGTGCTGGTTGTTGCGGGAGCGATCTCCGCGACGTTCATCGGTGCGTCGTCGTCACCGCTGCCGAGCGCAGAAGCGGCGATCGCACCCCCGCCGATCACAAGGACTGCGACCGCTGCGACCGCGCCGATGACCGCAGCGCGGCCACGCAGGCGCTGCGAGGGTGAAGCCGAAGTAGCAGCCAGGGGCGGCGGTTCGGCCGCTGCCTGGTCCTGCGTGTACTGCATCGCTTCCCGCAGCCACGCCGCGCCGCTGTCGTCGACAGGGACGTCGTTGGAGTCAGCAGCAGCGGCTACAGACGGCACGTGAACGGAATCTGGTTCCGGAGCGGCTGGAGATGAGTCGTCGTCGGACGCGAGGTCCACGACCGGAAGCGGTTCTACCGGCGCAGAGGTCTGCGCTCTCCCGTCCGCCGCAGGCGTGAACGGTGGGAACCACTGGTCGAGAACGGGATTGGAAGACTTGGGATCGTCATTGTTGTTATTTGTCACCATCGAGTCCTTTCTCCGGAGGTCCTGGTGCGGGGTACGAACACCCCGCACCAGAACGCCCGATCAGTTCGCCGCAGCAGTCGGCGTAGCGACCGCCGTGGTCGAAGTGATCGAGGTGGAGGTGCTGGTCGGACGGGGACTCGTCGTCGTTGTCGCCGAAGAAGACGAGGACGGGCGAGTCGCGACCGCCGTGGACGTGGCCTTCGTAGTGGAAGAAGGCGATCCACCTGCACGATCTGCCAGGTCCTTCGCCAACGCGACGAACCAATCGGTGACGAACGCCGTCGCCGATGTCCCGGTCGCCGTGGCCGGCACCGAGCCGTAACCTCCGTGGGCGGCCACCGTGGACGAATACTTCGTCAGCGTCGCAAGGTTGAGCAGATCCTTGTTGTCACTGACGTTGTCCTTGACCGCCGCGAACGCCTGCGTCGTCAACCGAGACGTGGTGGCCGGGGGAATCAGCTTCGTTGCCGCTCCGACCAATTTGGTGCCCAGAAGAGCAACCGCGCCAGCGGGATTGGCCAGCCCGACCGTCGCCAACTCCGCGATGTTCGCTGGGGTCAGAACTTCCTTCGCGACAGTCTTGACCGCGTTGAAGCCGATCGTGCCGACCTTCATGATCGCCTTGATCGCATCATCGGTGGACGGCAACGGAGTCCGAGGATCGGAGGCCACCGCAAGACGCTCGGACAGCGACTTCTTCGGCGCGATCGACAGATTCGCCAACGTCGTACCCGAGATGTCCTCGTTGACCACGGTCACCGCAGTCTTGATCGACGTCATCGCCAGAGCGTCACCGACCGAGGCCAACGACCGAATCGGATCACCCGAGGACAGTTCCGACTGACCGGCAATGTTGGTCACCACCCGCAGGATCGGAGAATCCGGCGGAGCATCGCACGCGAGGTCACCGGACTGGCAGAAGCTCGCCACCCGTCCGGTCAGCGAGCCGTAGTTCTCCGCCACGTCCGCGACCGGCCCGATACCGCCACCAGCAGGAGGGACCTGATCGAGAGCGGACACCTTGGACACCTCAGCGCCGTCTGTTCCCGGAGCAGGCTTCGGGGACGTCTGACCGGGCGAGCCAGGAAACAGCGGTGCACCGGCAGCGCGGGTCGGGTCACCGAACGTGGCGACACCGACAACCTTGTCCGCAGCGATCACGCCCGAGCCCTTGCCGACTTCTTCGGCGAACAGTGAAACCACATGTGCGCCTTGGCTGTAACCGGCCAGGGTGAACTTCGTGTCCGGGCACGTAGCCGCGACCTCCGAAGCCATGTCCCGCAGATTCTGCAAGCCGCCCTCGACGGACTGTGAATACGGCACGTTGCCGCCGGGGACAGCGCCGCCGAACCCGGCCTCGTATGGCACGTACGCGCGGCCGGCCAATTCCTTG
>NZ_JBEOXI010000545.1:0-2528 GCF_040296465.1 Streptomyces sp. NPDC002130 | reverse complement strand
CAGGCGGTGACGCTCCGATCGGTCGCTCGCGAGGTCGGGATATCCGCACCATCTATCTACGGACACTTTTCCGATCGCGACGCCATTGTCGAAGCGGTGGTCTCCGAATCGCTGGAGCAGTTGCATCTCGCGGTGGCCGACGCCGTTGCCGCGCACGCCGACCCTGTCGAGGGTTTGTATGCTGGTTGCTCGGCATACGTCGAGTTCGGCATCTCCGAGCCTGCTCGGTATCGGGTCTTGTTCGGGTGGTCTCGGCCGAAAGGTCAGTCTCCACAATCGGATACGCGAGGGCTGGCCGCATTCAACACGCTGGTGACCAATCTCGAATCGTGTGTCGATGCTGGGAAGTCGACCAGCACAGATACTTTCGTCGATGCGGTGTCGATCTGGACCTCGCTCCACGGACAGGTGATGTTGCGTGCGGATCTCCCGGAGTTTCCGTGGCCGTCGACGGACACCGTCAGTGAGATGGTGAGGAGCCTTGCGCGGCTTGTGAACTGACTTCTTGATCGTTCGGTGATCGACGA
This sequence comes from Streptomyces sp. NPDC002130, assembly GCF_040296465.1. Classification (NCBI taxonomy): domain Bacteria; kingdom Bacillati; phylum Actinomycetota; class Actinomycetes; order Kitasatosporales; family Streptomycetaceae; genus Streptomyces; species Streptomyces sp. NPDC002130. Next base: position 2,001 of record NZ_JBEOXI010000545.1, on the reverse strand, counting down.
CGCAGCCAGGTCTGATCCAGCATCGTGAGATAGGCATCGAGCTGAGCCGCGCCGGCGAGAAGGTTGCGACTGCGTGTGGTCAGCCGGTCCTGCCAGGATTCGAGGAACGCTGACAATGCGTCTGCTCCGCCGGCCTCGCGCAGCGAATCGAGAAACTGGGCGACTTGCGACAGTCGGTAGCCGCCGCGCCGCAGTTGCCGTGCGATCTCGGCGTCGCGCACACACTCGGGACCGTATTCGCGATAACCCGTTGCCTGTTCGCGTTCGGGACGCAGGATGCCGTGCTCTTCCCATGTGCGCAGTGTCGCCGGATGAACGCCGAGACGGCGCGCGAGCTCACCCACCGTCAGCGCTGGACCGTGTACCTGTGCCGGTGCTGTGGTGGACAGAGTCCCCAGCGCAGTGGCTACCTCGGTGCGAGTTCCTCGCTCGGCGAGCAGCGTTACGTGCGCACTGTCGATCAGGCGGTAGGCGGACTCGGTGTCGCCCTGGTTGGTCGCACGCATGATTTCCGTGGCCCGCCGGTGCCCGTGACCGCCGCGCAATGCGAGGAAAGTACGCAGGGCTTGTGCGTGCACTGGGGTGTATCGCCGGTAGCCGTGGTTGCTGCGCTCGGATAAAGGAAGGACGCCGGCATCGTCGTAGTTGCGGATCGCCTGCGCGGACAACCCGTGTTCACGGGCAAGGTCGATGGGCCGCACTGATCACCTCCGATTGAGGCTTTTCACGGTATACCCCAGGTAGTTTTCGTGAAAGTTTCACTCGAACCTTCAACGATACTGTCGAAGGCAGTCCACCTTCGAAAGGGATGATCATGTCCACTGCCCCAGCGCTGAGTGAGTTCGGCCGCCAACTCGAAGACGCGGCAAGTCTTGGTGTCCGAACATCGACGTCGAGGTGTTCCGACACCGCAACAAGCAATTCGGTTGCGTCGGTGCTCGACAACAATTCCTCGCTGCTGCTCGCCTCGGTGGCGAACCGTGCGAGCAGATCTATCGAGGTTGCCGACAACTTCCCGGACAAGAACACCAGCGTTTCGAAGGTCCTGGGGCCGAGGCCCGGAACGGAGACGACTGCCGAGCGGAGGCTTTCGGTGTCCTCGACGTCGGAACTGGACCGGCAACCGGCGTCGACGAGCGCCTTGGCTGCGCGAGCTACACCTTCGGCCTTGGTGGAGTAGTTGCCCGGCACGCGCTGGCGATTGCCGAGAACCGTTGCGAGTTCGTCGCCACGGTCGGTGAAGGCGGCGAGAGCGGACAGGCTGTCGAGATGTTCGCCGGCGGCTACCGAGCGGTGTGTGCGCCAACGGTCGACGACGGCGCGGACTCCGGTCTTCGGCGTTCCGTAGGCGGCGCGCGACGAGAAGATCGCGTCGAGAAGGGCGGCTTCGGACTCGCGCGGCCATCCCTGATTCCAATGCGGCCACGCCTCGCGCGGAAGTTCGGCGGCGATGAATTCGACCGCCCTGGCTACGTCTGTGTCTTTCATGATTTCTCCCCCGAGAAGTTGTCCTGTGTGGACGCGCTGAACGTAGCGAGAGGGTCCGACAGATTGTGGCCGCGAACGCACGGGATCGACTGTCCGTCAAGGAGGTCACGAATTGGTAACAATAAATATGAGGGGTTCCTCAGGTTTCTGAAAATCCCGGTAACAGTCCCAGGCAGGGCGTTCGCGACCTACTCACGAGTCACTTTCTCGAAGTCCCGTGAGGAAGATCACGGCCCTGAAAGTCCAGATTTCCAGGGCGCCGACAAACGTGAGGAAATCCTCATGATTCTGTGTAAACCTTGTCTTGCACGAACGCCCTGACTCCGTCGATTCTCTCGACGAATTCGCGAGCACTTCAGCCGGGCAGCACACCGCAAATCCCACCTCGCCGCAGAGGTGACCAGGAGAGGACGTACGCGTGACGATCGATGACACGACACCTACAGGAAACGGACGCGACTCGAAGGGTGGGCGCCGTTTCGGCGTCGATGGGGGACAGTCCCGCACGACCAG
>NZ_JBEOXI010000544.1:0-2531 GCF_040296465.1 Streptomyces sp. NPDC002130 | reverse complement strand
CGGACCGCTGGACCACCGGCAACACGGCGGCCACCCGCGGCTCGTTCCTCGCCTTCGGCGACGGCCGCCGCAAGTGCATCGGCGCCCAGTCTTCGGCGTCCAACTCGGGCGGATGACCGACAAACGGAGCGACTGTCGGGTCGTATCGCGCAACTCTCCCTGCCCAGCGAGCGAATTGCGCATGATGTCCGCGAAGTCCTTGTCGCACAGGGTCGTCCAGTGGATGAGTATCGACATCCGTGTCAACGGTCTCGACAAACGACGCCAGGGTCGCCTCCGTGGTCATCGAACCTCTTCCTACCCATGTCTGCCAGTGATGAAAGCGAACGAAACTCCCCGTCCACCTCGACTACAACGCTAAGAACACTTGCTGTCGTAGTCTCCGGATAGAATCAAGATGATTCTGACCTCGGCCCGTATTTCCGGCGTCAATCAGGACTCGATTGCAGATCCGCACCAGGACATTCGTCGCGACGCCTCACCAACCGGAAGGCTATTTGGCATGAGCAACTCCGACCCGATCAGATCTGCATTCGAACAGTTACCCCTGAAGGAGATGGACGCTGCGACGCTGGTCTTCGCCATCGAGAGCGCCGTCGACGAGCTGGCGATCCCGGGTGAAACCCTGCGGCTCGCCATGGAGGTCGCGACCCTCGCGCATCTCGATCAGCTCAGAAAGAACGGGATCAAATCCAACGAGGATCCCTACATCGTTCATCCCCTTCGAAATGTGTTGCGGCTGCTTCGGTACGGATGCTCCGACGTCGAGATCCTGAGCGCAACCGCGCTGCACGACACGGTCGAGGACCGACCACACGCCGTCATCGCGCTCCTCGGCGGCCAGACTGCGGACGACATGTCCGCATCCGAGGCGCAAGAACGTGCGTCAACACTTATCGCCTCGCACTTCAGCCACAGAATCTCCGAACTTGTTGAGGCAGTGACCAATCCAATCGACTACCCGCACGACAACACCACCGGCTACCAGGATCACGTCATCCGCGCGATCGAGGATCCCGCAGTGTTCCTCGTGAAGTTCAGCGACTTCGTCGACAACGCGGGAAGCGTGAAGTACCTGAACGAGACCGACAGACTGAGACTGGTCACGAAATACGAACCCCTTGTGGAGCACTTCAAGCGGACTTCCCTTACTCTCGGCAACGCATTGCAGCTCCCTTCCGGAGGACTCGACGCGATCGCACAGCACATCGCGACCATCGAAGGCGATTTCTCGAATACGGTCCGACAGGACGTAAAAAATACTCGCCAGTAGTACCGATCAGTAATAATCGAGCAATCGTGAGAATTCTCCGAATACGCGATTTTGTTACCAGTGAGTATTCACTTCCTTGCCGATTTCATTACCATCGTGATCCGTATCACAAGTCCGAATTCGATTGCACCGCAATGATTTAACGCCATATGTGTAACCGTGGTTCACGTTGACTAATATTCTTCAATTCGCCCAGGTGACATGAGCGTCGACATACTGCATTCTTAGATAAACCAGGGATTCCCTGGAAGCAGACACAATATGTTGCTGATTCGTGATTGGAGCGGTTCTGAGTCCACGCCTGCAGGGTGGCACACAAGGCACGCCGTGCCTGAGCGCAGGGGACTCTACGAACCGGATGGGCAATCACTTGCCGACGCGCAACCGTGGGGAAACACAGCGCATCGCGGCGTAGTTCACGAACCAGGTAATCCGGGTATGTGGGACACGGTCGGCTCATATCGCAACGTACGTGACGAAGAATCTCATCAAGGACGGTGGCAGTGACAATGTTCAAACGAATCGCAGTGGTCAATCGAGGTGAGGCCGCGGTCCGGCTGATCAGGGCTGTACGCGAACTGAACGCCGAACACGACTACGGCATTCGCGTCATTGCACTGCACACAGAGGCCGAGCGCCGCGCCATGTTCGTCCGCCAGGCCGATGAGGGCGTGACCCTGCGCAGCACCGGCACCGGTAGCCCGTACCTCGACTACGCCGAACTCGAGCGAGCACTCCTCGCAGCCAAGGCCGACGCAGTCTGGGTCGGCTGGGGCTTCGTGGCCGAGGATCCCGCCTTCGCGGAGATCGTCGCGAAACTGGGCATCACGTTCATCGGCCCGAGCGCCGACGCGATGCGCCTGCTCGGCGACAAGGTTGCCGCCAAGATCCTGGCCGAGAAGGTCGGCGTACCTGTCGCTCCGTGGAGCGGCGGACCTGTCGAAACGCGCGCCGACGCTCGTCGTCATGCTCAGTCCATCGGATATCCCCTGATCATCAAGGCCCGAAGCGGCGGCGGCGGACGCGGTATCCGCAAGGTCTGGGCCGAAGACGAACTCGAAGTTGCACTCGAGCGCACGCAGGGCGAAGCAGAGCGGTCCTTCGGCGACCCCGTCGTCTTCCTCGAACGCCTCGTCACCGATGCACGCCACGTCGAGGTACAGGTCATCGCCGAGCTCCCCGACGCGCCCTGGCGGCTGGAGGCCAGCTCCCTGAAGCTGCACGGCGCCGACTACCAGGGCATCGTGGAGGTGAAGAC
>NZ_JBEOXI010000543.1:0-2538 GCF_040296465.1 Streptomyces sp. NPDC002130 | reverse complement strand
GGCGGGTCTCGCCGCCGGTCCCACGACGAGGTTCGCGATACGGAATGCACTGCGCGAGATAGTCGAGCGCGACGCGATGACGCTCTCCTGGACCGGAAGGCGCGGCGTTCGGATCGTCACCGGGATGCCAGAGCAGCTCCTTCGACTGGGCAATCACGAAACCCTGTCGACTAGATGGCTGGCATTCGAGAGTGATTTCGGGATCCCGGTACTCGGCGCCCTCGTCCGCGACCACCGCACCGGATACTCCACCATGGGAACCGCCTGCCACGAGGACGCACAGACCGCTGCGTTCAAGTCGCTCGGCGAAGCGCTTCAGCTGCAACTTCTTTCCGCCGACTACGACGACCCGGAGAGCGGCATCGGTCGAGCCGCAGCCTCCCCGAACAGCCCGCTTGCGCCGTGGCGAGCCGATCGACGCTACGCGGACGTCTACCGATCGGACTTTGCCGACGTCATGGACTACGGATGCCACTTGCAACTCCACCTGGACCCGGAGATCCAAACACGATTCGAGAGTGAGCTGGCAGGTGCCGTCGACGGCGAGGTGGAACTCGACTCTCTGACGTCACCCATCGACACCGAAAGCGCACTGACAGGCTCGGGTTTCAGGCCGGCATGGGTCGACCTCACCACTACTGATGTTCTCCGAACTGGCCTGCATGTCGTCCGCGTCGTCGTACCCGGTTGTCTCACCAATGCGGCCGCCGGATTGCCGTTTCTCGGATCGCCGCGACTAGTCGACAGTCTTGCCGGACATCCGTCTCGCACCATCCCATTGCCGCACTGACAGTTCGTTCAGGCCGTGATGGCGTGGGCTCACGGTTCCGGCAACGGAAGGATGCCGAGATTGGCGTCGAGACCCCCGTCGACGACGAGCGTCGCCTACCCGAGGCGACGCGTCCGCCCAGACCGAGACGCACGAGCAACAGCAGTCGCTTGAGCGCCGGTGTGCCCTTCTCCAACACGACGCTGGTTCGCAGGATCACTACTCGTGACGTGTTTGCGCCCTCGACCGCTGCCTCCCAGTCCTTTGCGACGTCGGTCATCTGAGGCGGCCCGTCAGCGAGAGGAGAAGCCTCGTCCAATCGGGTCTCACCCGCATCGCCGTAGATCGCGAGCGTGCTCGCCTGGATCCACACCGGAACCGGGTTCGCCAGTAGTTTCGACGCTTCGACCAGCGCGCGCGTCGGATCGACTCGGGAGCTGGTGAGCAGTGCGATGTTTGCCGGGGTGGGTCGGCGATCGACCAACTCGCCGGCAAGGTTGATCACCGCGGCGCCGTCGAGTTCTCCTGCCCAGTCGCCGACCGTGACACCGTCCCACTGAACCTGCCTGTGCCGACCGGGTTTCGGTGATCGAGTCAGGACCACGACGTCATACCCACGGTCGGCGAGATCGTCGCTGATCCGGCGGCCGAGAGCACCGGTGCCACCGGCGATCACGACCTTCGCCATCACTGCGCCTGACTGACCGAGGACATGTGGAAATCGGGAATGCGCATCGGCGGCATCGCTGTCCGAGTGAACCAGTCTTTCCACTCGCGCGGGAGTGTGATCTCGGTGCGTCCAGCCTCGGTGACCCGCCGCAGCAGATCGAGCGGGCTCTCGTTGAAACGGAAGTTGTTGACGGCGCCGACGATCTTGCCGTCCTCGATCAAATACACCCCGTCACGGGTAAGTCCGGTCAACAGCAGCGTCGTCGGATCCACCTCACGGATGTACCAGAGGGTTGTGAGCAGTAGACCCTTCTCGGTACCTGCGATCATGTCCTCGATCGAGGTGTCGTCACCACCGGTCAGGATGAGATTGTCGCCGGGAACTGCGACAGGTCGACCGAATTCTCGTGCAGCGTGGCGTGGGTACGCCAGCGCATTGACGACCCCGTCTCGGACCCAGTCGACGGGTTCGATCTCCATGCCGTTGTCGAACAGTGAGACGGATTCGCTCGACGACGTCGTGATCACGAACGGCGCGGACTGCAAGCCCTCGGCGCCGGGGTCGGAGGTCAGCGTGAGTGGCAAGGCACCCAGTTTCTCACCGATCCGCGTGGCGCCGGTGGATCTTCATGCAGCTTCCGTGGCGCAAGGAAATCGTCAGGGGAATGCTGGGCGCCGATCTGATCGGCTTCCACTTACCTGGTGGCGCAAACAATTTCCTGTTCTTGGCCCGCAAACTACTCGGCCTCAAGACGACGACCGCAGGCGTCGGTGTTCGAAGTGCGCTCGGGCATGTGGATTTCGATTCTCGCGTCGTCAAGGTGGGAGCCTTTCCGATCTCCGTCGATTCGGCCGAGCTCGAGCGGCAGTCGAAGAGCGAATCGGTCCTGCGCCGCGCACGCGAATTGAAGGAAGAGCTCGGAAATCCCGAGAAAATCCTGCTGGGAGTCGACCGCCTGGACTACACCAAGGGCATCGATCTACGGTTGCAAGCCCTCAAGGAACTCCTCGACGAGGGCCGTTTGGATCCGGAGAAGTACACGATGGTGCAGCTCGCGACGCCCAGTCGTGAACGCGTGCAACACTATATCGACCTCCGC
>NZ_JBEOXI010000542.1:0-2553 GCF_040296465.1 Streptomyces sp. NPDC002130 | reverse complement strand
GTGGCAGGGCCGCCGGGCAGCCGCCGACTACTACGACACCACCCTCGACCAGCTCACCGACGACTCCCCGGACGACCAACTCACCGAGGCCTGGCAGAACTGCCCCGTCACCGAACGCTACGTCCTCGACGTCGCCTACACCCGCGAGCCCGAACCCGTCGATGAAGACGACCTCTGAAATCCGTACGTGCCGTTGCGACAGTGCCCGTTCTCGTCGAGCAGTGGTTTCGTGCGACGGCCGCCCAGTACTCGGCGCTGCCGTAGCGGAGTCATGGCGGTGGCTACTGTCCGACGATCGCCCGTAGTGCCGCGAGGTGGCCGTGGTACGCCTTACGTCCCTGTGGGGTCAGGCGCAGCCAGATGCGTTGCCGGGTGTCGCGTACGGCTTTGCGCTGCTCGACGTAACCAGCCTCGATCAGGGCTCCGGCATGCTTGCTCAACACGGAGGCCGACAATCCGAGTTGCTCCTGGATCACCGCGAATTCGGCCTCGCCCGTGGTGTCGAGCAAGGCGCAGACGCGCAGCCGGTTGGGCGAGTGGACGAGGTTGTCGAAGCCGTCCATCGGGTCGGTGGGCCGGGCGGTCACGAGGTCTTCCGGTGCAACCGTACGAAGGCGAGGTGGAAACCCACGGACAGCGCGGCCGTGGCGACCGAGGCGGCGGCGAGCCACCCGGCCTGGCCGGTGGCTCGGAACACCCAGCCCGGCCCGACCAACAGCGCCGGCAGGCCGATCGCCACGGGGACGGTCGCCCATGCGGGCAGCACGTCCAACCGGAGCGCCACGCCGGTGTGCCGTCTCCAGGAGCGGGCGGCGACCGCGGACAGCACCAGGTACACCGCGGTGATGATCAGCAGCACCGTCCCCCAGGCCGCCTCCGGCAGAAGCCACCGCTCGTCCGCGAGCAGCCCTCCGTACACGACGGGGAAGGCCGCTACGTACGCGGTGGAGACGGTGGCGAACCAGGCCGGCCACGGCGTGGCCGACAGGGCGGTGGCCGACGCCCGGATGCGAGCGGCTTCGGCCAGCGCGGCACGCGCCTCGTCCGACGTGGGAGGGACGTAACGGCCGGGGAAGCTCGCACCAGTTTCCATAGCGGAAAGAGTAAGGTCGACTTTCCGTTGTGGCAAGTGAAGACTTTCCGGATTGGAAAGGGATGATGGGGAAGCATCGTGGCTCGGTGGAGCGAGGACGGAAGGCCCTCCGGGTCCGGCTCCGTCAATGCGGCCGCTGGAGTGGCGGGCGCCGACACGTTCCTCGACGAAGAACCTCCTCTGGTCCGTGGGCAGGAAGTCAGGTGCCGGGAACGCCCGGCAGGTCGAGGAGGCGGCGCAGGCGTGGGGTGCCGAGTGCGACCGCTGTGCCGACCGCCATGACGAAGCCTCCGAGCAGCAGGAAGTACACCGCCGGCGACAGCACGGTGGTCAGCCGGAACAACTGGCCTCCCACCACCACTCCCACGGCACCGAACAAGCCGTTCACCGCGAGCAGGCGGCTGGTGCTGCCGGGGGGTGCCACCGTGGCGGCCAGGGCCAGGCCCGCGGGGGCCAGTGCGACCTCACCGCAGGAGTACAGCAGGTAGACCAGCAGCAGCCAGTGCGGGCCGACCGGGCCGTGCTCGGCGAGGCTGGCCGCGACCGCCATCAGGAGAAAGCTGAAGCCCGCCGTGAGCAGCGCGCCCGCGAACTTGACCGGGACGTCCACCCGCGGCGCCCTGAGCCAGAGCCGGGCGAAGAGCGGGGCGACCAGCAGGACGAAGAGCGGATGCACGGACTGGAACCAGCTGGCGGGGACGTCGAAACCCAGCACGTCCCGGTCGGTGTGACGCTCGGCGAACAGGCTGAGCACCGAACCGCTCTGCGCGAAGATCATCCAGAAGGCGGCCGAGGCGGCCATCAGCAGGGTGAAGCCGGCGAGCCGGCGCCTCTGGCCCGTGCCCTGGGCGGGGATCCGGCGCAATGAGCGCAGGTACCAGAACGGGAGGGTGACCGTGGTGAGGCCGAGGACGGCGAGCACCGCGGGGAGCGGGAGCAGCCCGCAGGACGCCGGCACCACCACGAGCGCGCCCACCGCCCCCGTGACCCACGCGGCGCGCCGGAGCATGGCGGCGGCCTCGGAGCGCGGCACCGGGTGGGGCGGACGCGCGCCCACGTCCCCGTACCGGCGCAGACCGAGGGCGAACTGGGCCAGTCCCGCCGTCATGCCGAGGGCGGCCGCCGCGAAGCCGAGGTGCCAGGCGACGCGCTCGGCCAGCAGCCCGGTGACGACGGGGGCGATGAGCGCGCTGACCTGGATGCACATGTAGAAGAGCGAGAAGGCCGCCTCGCGGCGGCCCTTCCCGTCCCCGCTGACCCCCGCGACCATGGCCGCCATGGCCGGCTTGACCAAACCCGTCCCCGCGACGACCAGCAGCAGACCGGCGTAGAGCGAGCCCGTCACCGGCAGCGCGAGCACCGCGTGGCCGCAGGTGATCAGCGCACCGCCGAGCAGCACGGCCCGGCGCGCACCCAGCACCCGGTCGGCGAGCCACCCGCCGGGCAGTCCGGCCATGAAG
>NZ_JBEOXI010000541.1:0-2558 GCF_040296465.1 Streptomyces sp. NPDC002130 | reverse complement strand
CTTCGGCATCAGCGAGCGGGACACCCTCAAGACCTGGACGGTGCTGGAGAGTGTGCTGTCCGTGGCGGGGTTCGCGGTGGCGGCGGTATTGAGCGACAGGGGGGTCGTAATCGACCACGTCTCCGTGAAATGGCATTGACTCATTTTCCACATACCGTCCTCGATCACGTACTTGTCGTCGTATTCGCCGGTCATCAACTTCTCGGTGCGTCCGACAGTGTCGACCTGGCGGAACTGCAGGGTCCATCGCCCCACCGCCGACGTCTCCGAGGTCAGTGCGATGTCGGGATGCAATCCGTGATGCATGTCGAGGACCGCGTACCGGCCGTCGATCTTCCGAAGAGCGATCTTCTCGAAGATGTCCGCCATCGGCCCGGCGTCGTCGAACGCGCCGAGGCGGCCGTAGTCGATCGATGCTCCTGAACGGATGAAGCTGCTGCGGAACCGAACCGGATCCTTGGCGTCACAGGCTCGCCAGTAGCCATGTTTGAGCTTCTTGATTTCCTCGATCTGTTCGAGCGCGTCGAGGCGTTGTGCGAGATCCACCGTCGGTCCTTTTCGTCTGGGTTTCCCGGAGACATGTCGGATCGACTGTAGGGTGTCCTCAGTCACATGTGTGTAGTTTTTCCCAGTGACCGGTCAGGAAACGGTGTCGGTTTCGCTCGAGGATTCGTCGCCGGTGAGAGCCTCCCCCTGATCATCTCCGGTCGGCCGGTCGGCTGCTGCATCCTGTCCTACACCCGGCCGCACACCTTCACCGCCGACGAACGCGCCGTCCTCACCTCGCTGTCCGGCCTGATCGCCCAGGCCCTCGACCGCGCCCGGCTCTACGACACCAAACACCGGCTCGTGCACGAACTGCAGCGCGCCCTGCTGCCCCGGGCCCTGCCCCGCCTGCCCGGCCTCGACGTCGCCGCCCGCTACCTGCCCGCCGGCCACGGCACCGAGGTCGGCGGCGACTTCTTCGACGTGCTGCGCCTGAACGACAGCAGCGCGGCCGCCGTGATCGGCGACGTCGAAGGCCACAGCGTTGCCGCCGCCGCCCTCATGGGCCAGGTCCGCACCGCCATCCACGCCCACGCCACCGCCGGCGCCGCACCCGGCCAGGTCCTCGCCCGCACCAACCGGCTCCTGGCCGACCTCGACTCCGAACTGCTCGTCTCCTGCCTCTACGTCCACCTCGACCTCGGCCGCCACCAGGCATCCCTCGCCAGCGCGGGACACGTGCCGCCGCTGCTGCGCCAGGCCCGGCACCCCGCCGGCGTCCTCGACGTCGAGCCCGGCCCGCTGCTGGGCATCGACACCGGCACCGACTACCCCGTCACCACCGTGCCCCTGCTCCCCGGCACGACCCTCGCCCTCTACACCGACGGCCTGGTCGAACTTCCCGGCACCGACGCCACCCGCACCACCGCCGACCTCGCCGGGCACCTGGACTCCGCCGACGGCCACGACCTGGAACGCCTCATCGACCGGCTGCTGCGCCACACCACACCCACGGGACAGCACACCGACGACATCGCGGTGCTCCTCCTGCGCGCCTCCCGCCTCAGCGACGCTCCGGCCGGAGACGTCAACCCCGGTCCGGGGAGTCGGCCCTGACCCGCCGGGCCACGTCGCGCAGCTTGAGGTTGTGGTCCTGGGAGATGCGCCGCAGCACCCCGAAGGCCTCGTCCTCGCCCAGCTGATGGCGCTCCATCAGGATCCCCATGGCCTCGCCGATGGCGTGCCGGGTACCCGACCCGACAAGGCCGATACGGTGACGTGTGTATTCGGTAGTCATGACATTCTCCTGCATAAGTGGGGACGGCCCCTCGCGGAGATTCCGCGCGAGGGGCCGGTCCGGTCAAGCGTTGTTGCTGGTGAGCTCTGAGTCCTGCTTGCTCGGCAGGCTCGGCTTCGGTATGCCCAGTTCTGCTGTGGGCGTGCGGTACGTTTCCGGTCCGGTCATTGCCGCGATGGCGGAGACGACGGCGAAGCCCAGGCACATCCATGCAACTGGTGTCCAGTTGCTCTTGTCTCCGGCCGAAATGGCCTGGGCGATAGCCGGTGTGAAGCCGGCAACAAGGAGTCCGAGCATGAGGCTGACGGCCATTCCGGTGTACCGGACCTTCGCGGGGAACTGCTCGGGGAAGTACGCCGGGTACGTGCCGTTGGGCATCGCGTAGAAGATTCCGATCATGACGATTCCGGAAGCGAAGACCATGGGGACGCTTTGGGTTCCGATCGAATGGAAGAACACGAAGATCATCAGGCCGGCTCCGATCGCGCCGACGACGAAGATGGGCTTACGTCCGTAGCGATCCGAGAGAATGCCGAACAGCGGCTGAGTCAGTACGGCAACAAAATTGGCGGTCGCGATTGCCCACAGCATGGTTGAGCGTTCGAATCCCGATTCGACGGCGTACGCCAGGGCGAAGACGTTGACGATGGTGTTGATCATCGCGAACGTCGAGCTCATGCCGACCAGCGGAAGCAGCCCGTCGAGGCCGGTGGACAGGTCCACGTCCATGTACACGACGATGTCCGCGTCGCTCGCGCCCCAGACGGTGCGCAGG
>NZ_JBEOXI010000540.1:0-2560 GCF_040296465.1 Streptomyces sp. NPDC002130 | reverse complement strand
ATCAGGGGCGCCTGCGACTCGACCTGCGGTGACGCGGACTTCGTAGGGGAGGGGGCGACCCCCGCCGGTGTCCGGCTGTCGGCCCCCGACGCTCCCGACCTTCAGTCCGGAAACGGCATGGGTTCGATGGGCGGATCCGGGATGGGCAACATGCCTGGCATGGGTGGAATGAACCACGGGTCGGCCGAAACCACGCTGCCCGCCACCTCGGGTGGCCCTAACTCGGTAGAATCAAGCGCTCTGCTCGGTGGGGACGCGGGTGACGTCAGCTATCCGTACTATCTGATCAACGGGCGGATAGCTTCTGCACCGACAACTTTCTCGGCCGCTCCCGGTCAGCGTGTGCGTATTCGCATCATCAACGCGGGTGCGGATACCGCTTTTCGAGTCGCCCTTGCCGATCACGTGATGTCCGTGACCCATACGGACGGTTTTCCGGTCGTACCGACAGAAGTCGATGCGCTTCTCCTCGGCATGGGTGAGCGCTACGACGTGATCGTCACGGTCAAGGACGGTGTATTCCCGCTCGTCGCCGCGGCCGAGGGTAAGAACGCTCAGGCTCGGACGCTGCTGCGTACAGGCTCGGGCGCTGCGCCCGACGCGTCGTTCCTCCCTCGGGAATTGGCAGGTCGAGTGGGCACGGTCGAGTCGTTCACTGCAGCCGAAAGTGTCGTTCTGCCGCGAAGCGATGGCACCGGTGTCGATCTCGTGGCAGACCTCGGGGGGGACATGATGAGCTACCAATGGACGATCAACGGTCGGAACTACGACCAAACCGAACCTCTGACCGTCAAAGAAGGGGACCGAGCCCGGCTCACGTTCACCAACATGACGATGATGTGGCATCCCATGCATCTGCACGGGCATACGTTCCAAGTGGTCAAAGGTGACGGCGGTGTCGGCCCTCGTAAGGACACAGTCATCGTTCGTCCGATGGAATCTGTCGCTGTCGATCTCATCGCCGACAACCCGGGCGACTGGATGCTCCACTGCCACAACGGATATCACCAGGAGTCGGGTATGATGACCCGCTTGGGCTACATCGTCTGACACGTGGAGACGTCCGAACACACGATCACACCAGCACGGGAGGCGCGACCTGATTGGGCCGGCATCTCATTCGATGCCTCTTCCTACCCCGTTCGGCGAGGTGAGATTGTGGCCGCCCCGGCATCGGGTCAGCGTCCCGGAATCCCCGGCCTCTGCCCTGCCGCTGGACTGGGATCGAAATCCCGCGAACGGCGCAACTGCCCATGGCTCCGGTGTACACCTGGCGACACTCCACGGGCGCTCGAAATTCGACGTTCTCTGCGCGGGCGAATACACGAGGGAGAATCCGACCAAATGTCCGACGGAAGTAGTCGAGGCGCAGCCTTGACTCACCTTCTCCTAACGCGAGTATAGTAGAAACAGGTACCCCCCTGGGGTACCAGACGGGAAGGGAATCATGAGCGGTCAGACTAACTCGCAGCCGAATCTACTCGATAAGACGCAACGCGGCTGTGGATGCAACTCGACGAAGAAATCACCCACGACATCCGCGCCCACCCCTACGGAGGACATCATGTCTGCAACCAACAACACGTTCGCGGTCACCGGCCTCACCTGCGGGCATTGCGTCGGCGCCGTCACGGACGAGCTGCGCGCCCTCCCCGGAGTGAGCGAGGTCGAGATCGATCTCGTCGCCGGAGGAGTCTCCACCGTGACCGTCACAGCTTCAGCGCCACTGACCGAGGAACAAGTAACTGCCGCGCTCGACGAAGCCGGCAACTATCATCTCGCGAACATCTGACCGGGCGCCCACACCGCCAGCGTAGGCAGGTCAGGAGAGGTACATCTGATGAGCACCCTGGACAACACGACCGTCGCTGCCGAGTCCGCACACAGTGTCGAACTGGTCATCGGCGGCATGACCTGCGCCTCCTGCGCCGCGCGAATCGAAAAGAAGCTCAACAAGATCGACGGCGTCACCGCGACAGTGAACTACGCGACCGAAAAGGCGAAGGTCGATTTCACGGGTGCGGTAGCACCTGAAGACTTGATCTCCACCGTCGAGGCAACGGGATACACCGCCACCTTGCCTGCCCCCAAGGGCTCGTCCGGGGAGGTCGGCACTACCGACGGGGTGGACGCCCGAATCCAGGACGAGGCTTCGCAACTGCGGACCCGACTGCTCGTCTCGCTCGCATTGACTGTGCCTGTGGTCGCATTGTCGATGATCCCGCCATTGCAGTTCACGAACTGGCAGTGGCTGGCCTTGACGCTCGCATCTCCCGTCGTCGTCTGGGGCGCACTCCCCTTCCACCGCGCTGCACTGACGAATGCCCGACACGGCGCGGCAACAATGGACACTCTGATCTCGGTGGGGGTGTCGGCGGCCTACCTGTGGTCACTGTGGGCGTTGTTCTTCGGTCATGCCGGAATGGCCGGCATGAAGATGGAGTTCAGCCTGTTCCCACAGCAGGAGGGCGGAGCGGACCACATCTATCTGGAAGTCGCTGCTGCGGTCACCGTCTTCATACTGGCGGGGCGATATTTCGAAGCCCGCGCCAAGAAGCAG
>NZ_JBEOXI010000539.1:0-2560 GCF_040296465.1 Streptomyces sp. NPDC002130 | reverse complement strand
GGCAGGGCGATCGAGCTGGTCCACGAGACCGAGGCCACCGGGGCGGGCGGGTAAGCTCCCCTGGCTGATCACCGGCCGACACGAACAACAGGGGGGCTCCGTGCGGGCCATGGCCACCATGACGACGACCGCGCTCTGCCTGCTGGCGGGCGCGGCCCTGGCCGCATGCGGAGCCGGCGGCTCCGGCGAGGACAGATCCGCGGGCGAGATCCTCGACGAGGCCAACGCGAGGATGCGGAAGCTGGACACCGTCACCGTCGACATCACCAACCGCACCACGAGCGGCGGCACGGTCACCAGCCACCTCGTCACCGACCTGGACAGCCGGTGCAGGTCGAAGACCACCTGGTCCGGCGGTGGCGCCCTGGAGCAGATCCGTCTGGGCAAGACCGACTACGTCCGCCCGGACCGGGCCTACCTGCAGAAGTGGAAGAACAACCCCGGCGTCACCGGCGAGCAGAAGCGGTGGGTGAAGACGCCAGTGGACCCGGCCTCCCGGGGCGGCGACGGACTCACCTCCTGCACACGGCCCTTCGACTCGTTCGGCACGGCGAAGAAGGGCGGATCCGCGCGCGTCGGAGACACGAAGGCCATCGAACTGATCGTCACCGACAAGGCGGACAAGGAAGGGACGTACACCTTCTACGTGGCCGAGGAGGGCGAACCGTATCTGCTCAAGACGGTGTACAAGAGCGCCGCGCAGCACACCACCACGTCGTTCAGCGGTTTCGACGAGCCGCTGGATGTGCGGGCGCCGAAGCCGGGTGAGGTTCTGAGTCTCGGTGGCTGAGTACCCGTCAGGAGGCAGCGCTTTCCGTTGGATTTCCGGCGGCAACCGGCCGAGAGGGACGAATCGTCACACCAGGGCTTGACGGGGCGGAGCCGGGCTCGGCCTACTGGAAGCGCAGCCGGCCGTGTCGGGGGTCTGGTCCGGTGCCGGCCCTCGGGTCGAGTCCTCCGTACTCCCCCGCCGGAACGCAGGTCAGGGGTCTGATGGTGCGGCGACGTTGGACAGCGTTGGGGGGTCTGATGGCCTGCCTGCTGTTGCTGCACCTCGTGGTTCCGGGGCTCGCGGACGACGGGCGTCCGGCCGTGGCGGCCACGGCGGCGGTGGGCGCGACGGCTGCGGGCGCCGCTTCGAGTGCCGAGGCCGAAGGGGCCCAAGAGCCGTGTCCCTGTGAGGACGAGCCGTCGGTTCGGCAGCTCGCGGCGCGCACGCCGCGGGCCACGGGTGCGGCAGGGGTGAGCCCGGTGGTGACCGGGGCGGCCGTGATGGGCCGGAGCAGTACGGATCTGCGTGCGGCGGGAACGAGCCCGTGTCCGGGGGCGGCCGGATCCGCCCCGAGCGCCGAACGGTTGCAGACGTTCCGCTGCTGAGCGACGGCAGACCGACAAGGGCCTGCGCCGTGCGGCCTGAGTACTGCCCTGGTGCCGAATCGCGGTGATGTGCAGGCCTTCGTGTGTCCCCATGCCGATGACACAGGAGGCAGAGTTGCCTGGAAAGCGCGTTCTCGTTCTGAGGCCGGACGAACTCGGCCCGAACGACCAGAAGATGTGGCGGGAGATCCGGACGGAGTCCGGCGCACCGGCGAATCCCTTTCTCGACCCGGCGTTCACCGTGGCGGTGGGGCGGGTCAGGCCGGGGGCCAGGGTGGCGGTGCTGCAGGACGACGGTTCCCCGGTGGGGTTCTTCCCGTACGAGGCGGGGGTGCTGGGGCGGGGCCGGGCCATCGGGCTGGGGGTGTCCGACAGTCAGGGGGCCGTGTTACGCCCCGGGATCCGGCTGGACGCCCGGCGGTTGTTGCGGGTCTGCGGGCTGTCGTCCTTCGAGTTCGACAACCTCGAAGCCGGTCAGGGGGTGTTCGTGCCGCACGCGGTCGAGGAACTCGCCTCCCCGGTCGTCGACATCGGCGAGGGCTTCGCGGCGTACACGGACCATCTGCGGGCGCACTCGCCGGGCTTCCTCAGACAGATCCTGGCCAAGGAGCGCAGGCTGGCCCGGCAGGTCGGCGAGGTGCGGTTCGTGTACGACGCCCGGGACCCGGCGGCGCTGCGGGCGCTGATGGAGTGGAAGTCGGCGCAGTACCGGCGGACCGGCCGGCGGGACCGGTTCGCGCAGGAGTGGATCACCCGGCTGGTGGGGCTGCTCGGGGAGAGCGAGGAGCCGGAGTGCCGCGGCGTGCTGTCCGTGCTGTACGCCGCCGGACGACCCGTCGCCGCGCACCTGGGGCTGCGCTCGCGCACGGTGCTGTCCTGGTGGTTCCCGGCGTACGACCGCGCCTACGCCAAGTACTCCCCCGGCCTCCTGCTGCAGTTGCGGATGCTGGAGGCCGCGGCGGCCGACGGCATCGAGACCGTCGACCTGGGCAGCGGCCCGGCCCGCTACAAGGAGTCGCTCAAGACCCGTGACCTGCGGGTGTACGAAGGAGCGGTGGTGCGGCCGGTGCCGGGCCGTCGTGGGGATGGGCCGCAGGGCAGCTGATCTCCACCACCTCGGACCTCAACCAGTTCCTCTACGCGCTACTCGACGGACGACTGCTCCCCGCAGCCGAACTCGACC
>NZ_JBEOXI010000538.1:0-2563 GCF_040296465.1 Streptomyces sp. NPDC002130 | reverse complement strand
GTTGCTGCGCTGATCACGGCGCCGACGAGGGCAATCGCTCCGAGGACGAGGTAGGCGTGGGCGTAGCTTCCGGTCCAGGTGGAGAGCCCGAAATCAACGCCCCCAATCGGCGGGTCGCGAAGCGAGTGCTGATCGAGGACACCCAATTCGGCAAACCTGATACCACTGTCGGCGGTGCGTTGCGTCGATCCAGTGCCCGGAAAGCTGTGTCCACCACCTGAGTTGCCGTCTGCATTCGGCCGACCGCAGCATCTTCGGACCCGACGACGTCGAAGAACTCGGTGCGCGTCGGACCGGGGCATACCGCCAATACGGTCAATCCGCTACCGCGAGCTTCTGCCCACAGTGCTTCCGTGAAGTTGAGTACAAAGCGGACCCCTGTAAAAAAAGTTCCAGACTACCGAGGCCAGTCAGGAGACCCCCACCCCCTGAATAATTTCGGGGGCGGGGTTCGCCGAGGTCAGACTTCGATCCATGCGGGCAGTCCAGCGACCGGAGAGGGTGAATGCGCGCCAGTGACGGCGGGCCGAACCTCATCCCTTTCGCCGTCGCCCCGTTCGCGATTGCAGCGCTTGTGAAGCAGTCGATCCGCGAGCATTCCTCCGTGCGAGCGGGGAAGGCTGTGATCCGCTTCGAGCCCGTTATGGTCCCAATTCAGCGACGCATCGAGATACATGGCATTGCCGCACCAAAAGCAGGTCGAGCCATCGACATGTCGATCAAGCAGTCGACGACGCTGCTGTTGATGCATCCATCCAAGTCCCCGTTCAGTCGTGTTGGCTGATGTCACATCGGGAACAACGAGCCTTGCTGGCTGCCTGCCCTGCGCTGTGACGGGAAGATTCGACCGATACCGGGCAAGCGAACGCTCTCGTTCGCATTGCTTGCACCGCTTGAAGCGGGTACCTCGGTGCCTGTTGTAGTAGAACTCGGAGGCTGGCTTCACATTTGCGCATGATGCGCAGACCTGAACACCGGCTACTATCGTTGTCATGTCGACTCCTTCACAGTCGGCAATGCCCCAGAGGGAATGCAATCCTTCTGGGGCACTTATTGTTTGAGGCATTCAGTTCCTGCCTCGAATCAGGGCCAAGCCATCGCCCGATGTCCGAGCGCTTCCAGGTCGACCTTCGCCTCGGCGACGGGGACCCCCGTCAGTGCAGGTCTGAGATGGTCTCGCGACCCCTCTCCCCGCTCCCTGTTGCAGGTGCCATGAAGAAGGCGATCCGCCTTGGTTCCGCCATGAGCCCTCGCTCGCGAGTGATCGGCATGCAGTGATTCGCCATCGCGATTCCTCGCCGCATCTCGGTACATCGGCACGCCACACCACCAGCACGCCGACCCATCGACATGCGATCGAATGAGTCGTTCACGTTGCTTCTGATGTGACCAACCAAGTCCGCGTTCAGTTGTCGACTTGGCTGTTGCCATCAGCCTCTCGCTTCGATCTGCGCCTTCACTCGGGCTCGCTGCTCGTTCAACCGGTCGACCGCGTCGGAGTTGCCCATGCGAGTAGCTCGTCCGATGAGTACGTCAACGTCGAAGGGCTGGTCTTTAAGACTCGGCATCGTTGGCCTCCTCGATCTTGACGAGCAGCTGCCTCACCACATCGGCGTGTGCCTTGGCCTTCGATGGATGCTTGGCATTGGCGCCACATGGATGCGCGGCCACCCACTCACCACCGGGCGTCTGCGACAGGTCGATCTTCTCGGCGTCGTAGAAGTCTTCGGGATTCGGCGTGGGCCAGGTTCCGTTACCGTCGTGAACCCACGCCATGTGCATGGGAATCAGGTCCGAGAAGATGTGTTTGCTCATCGCGATCACCTTGCCCTGGAACCACATCACGTCCTCGGGACGAATCTCGTGGCCGACCTGGAGGAGCGCCGCGATGTCCTCGGGCGCTCCCATCGACGTCGTGATCGGCGATCCGACGCGGTCGACCTCTCGCCACACCAGTGCCATCGCTTCGCTGATCGCCTGGACTTCCAACACCACTCGCCCGTAGTCCAAGTCGAGCAGGCCACCGGCGAAAGCGGGCCCGACCATTCCTCCCATACCTGCCCACTGCAGCTCTCGATGCTCGAGTTGGAGTCGCTCGTAGAACTGGAAAGTGTTGGTCAGGTTTCCGAGATTCGCGTGTACCCCGTCGAACGGCGTCCACGACGCGAGATCGATACCTGCGGATTCAGTTCCCACTGCGAGCCAGTACTGCTTGAGGAGGGTCTGATAGCGGTACGGGTCTACACCCGACGCTCGGGCAGCATCGACCAGACTCCGCAGCGTCGCGGAATCCGACGGGAGTAGCGGATGCAGACCGCCCGCTGCTTCGGCGTTTGCGTTCACTGCTTCGAGGTCGAGGTACCTGTCCAGGTCACCAGTGCCCGCGGACGCCCGGCTTCCCAGTACGACCGCACCTCCGATACCTGCCGAAGCGACGAGAACTGCGCGCGCAAAATCCCTGCGCGTCAGAGACTTCCGCAGCGCGAGGCGATCGCCGTCGACAGCACCGTGCCCCAGAGCTGCTGGGCCGGCAGGTCGGAGTTGCCGATGACCGAGCCCAGGT
>NZ_JBEOXI010000537.1:0-2577 GCF_040296465.1 Streptomyces sp. NPDC002130 | reverse complement strand
GATCGTTGTTCCAGCCAAGGCCGAGCGAACGGAAGTAGGCGCCACCCATGACGGCGGTGGTGCTCATCAAGGCCACACCGAAGAACGCGTGGAACGGAAGCGAACCGAAGACCATTGCCAGCTTGGTCACCGGCTGCAATTGACGTGGTGACGGGTCGATTCCGATCGCCACCCAGTAGAAGAGATAGCCGCTCAGGATGAAGTGCAGATTCATCAGCAAGTGCGCGCTGTGCGAGTCGACCGTCGCGCCGTAGATTCCGCCGAGATAGAGCGCGTAGAAGCCGCCGACAAAGAGAACGGCCGCCACGATCGGGTGGGTGATGAAACGCGAGAACGGGCTGTGCAGGGCGGTCAGAATCCACTCGCGGATGCCTGGCACGCCGTCCTTGCCTGCCGGATCGAGGGCCCGCAGAGCCAAAGTGATCGGCGCACCCAGAACCAGCAGGACTGGGCCCAACATCGACAGCGCCATGTGCGCACCCATGTGAACGCTGAAGACTGCCGGCGCGTACTTGCCTACACCAGACGACGTGGCGATCAAGAGCACCGCACAACCGCTCAAGATGGTGTCCCGGCGCATCGGTAAGCCACCGTCATGGCGCATCGTCCCGATCGCCTCGACATGGGTCTCCTCGCCCCGGCCGACCAGGGCGACGAGTCCGGGGATCTTCTTTGACTCCACATGCGCTTCCAGTACCTCGCGCAGTCGGCGCAGTCCTGCTTCGGACAAGCCGTTGTTGCCGTTTCCCATCATGAATCTCCTTGCACGCAGTGGTCGGTCTCGACGGTGCCGCGGGCATGCGGCGAGAGGCGGCCGGCCGGGCATGGCCCCGCGGCCGCGTGGTGCAGACAGGCGATGAACGCGGTGCCCGGCCCCTGGGGGCGATGTGCTGAGGCGCGATCAGACGGTCTTGTCTTCTTTTCCGGTCTCGTTACCGGCGGCACGCTCGATGTCGTCGGTCAGCTGCTTCCGAGCGCGGGCTGGGACGTAGCCACCCTCCGAGTAGTTCTGGGCGAACGCCCCGGCGAACTCCACCGGGTCCTCCCCGACGATCTCGCGGATCGGGGTTCCGTTCACCGCGGCTTGCTCGAACAGGTCGGCAAGGTCGTCGAACATCGACGCACTGCTGTCTTCGTCGGTCGGCACGAAGTGCATCAGGTACCGCTCGATCGCCTCGACCGCCGTGCGGTAGCTCTCGGGAAGCTCCTTGACGCGCGCCTTGTATGCCCGCCAGCGCTTCCTGGGTCCGATCACCTTCATAAGGAATCCGCTCTTCTCGTCACCGGACATAGCTACTTGCCCCCTTCGCGGAGCTGTTCCAGTCGTTCGGTGAGAAAGCTCCAGGTCCTCCAGAACTCTTCGAGGTACTCCCGTCCCTGAGCGTTCAGGGAATGCACCTTGCGCGGCGGCCCCTTCTCGGAGGGCACCTTCTGCACGTCGACCAGACCGCGCTTTTCCATCCTCAGAAGCAGCGCGTAGATGGTGCCTTCGGCGATGTCGGAGAAACCCTGCTCCCGCAGCCGTGTCGTGATCTCGTAGCCGTACGCAGGCTGGCCGGACAGAGACGCGAGGATGAGGCCATCCAGGGTGCCCTTGAGCATCTCCGTCAGCAGCTTGGCCATGGAGTACCTCCTTCCGAGGTATTCGGTGTCGCTGAGTACCGGTACACCGTAACGTTGACTACCGGTACTTAGCAAGAAGGAATAGCGGGCCGCGCATCTCCGAGATGTTCCGCCTCGTACGAGGCAACCAGCACGTCCTCGACGTCCTGGACGTCCTGCACCGCTAGGGCTCGTCCGGCAGATCATGTGACCGTCGGAACGTCGGCTCGTTGTTCCCGGTATGGAGCGGGTTGATCTGACGAATGCCGAGTAGGTCCGGCTGAAGCCGCACCTGCCAGCGTCGGGACAGCGCAGCGGACGGTGGAACGACCACCGCAAGGTGATCAACGGGATCCTGCTCCGGGTCCGGACGGGCATGCCGTGGCGAAACCTTCCCGAGCGTTTCGACAGTTGGAAGCCTGTCTATGAACGACATCGGCGCCGGTCAGCGGACGGCACGTGGGACCGGATCCTGCGTGCCGTCTAGGCCGATGCCGACCTCGCGGGCCGGATCGACTGGAGCATGGTCGGCGTCGACTCGACGTCCTCCCGTGCTCACCAGGACGCGGCCGGGGCTCGAAAGAAGAAGCCTCGCGTCCCAAAAAAAGAGCAACGCCCCGGCACCAATCTACGGGAGCGGGGGTTCGCCGGGTGACTCAGCCGCGCGAGGTACTGGATACAACGGGGATCCAGTGGGCCGAAGCGCAGATCCGGCACGCCTCACGGCAACTGTGACAAGTACCCCTTGACGGCGTGCCGTTGGCCGCGCTGCCGCTGACGGGACAGCTCCGGTACCCTCGCTCGCCAATGGCCGTTTCTTGGACCGGCACCTGCCGCGCACCGAGCGGATAGTCGGCGCATAGCAGCAACGCTCGAGTGGACTTCCGCCTGCGGTGCAGCCCATGGATGAGCGGCGCCCCGACTTTGCGGCCCTCCGGGCACACCATCGACTACCGCCTCCGGCTCAGCCTCGGT
>NZ_JBEOXI010000536.1:0-2581 GCF_040296465.1 Streptomyces sp. NPDC002130 | reverse complement strand
GAGTACCAGCGAGCATCAGGAAGTAGTTCCAGGTGATCCCGGAACGCTGGCCAGGTACCCGCGCCCAGGCTTTCTTCGCGCTCGCGAGATCGTCGGCGTCGGCGGCGCGGAGGTCGTCGGTGCTGTCGATTCCCAGCTCACGCAGCCGCCCGGCAGCCTCATGAATAGCCGCAGCCTTGAGCGGAGCACCTTTGGTCGTCGAGGTCGGTTTGCGATTGTTCGTCATCTCGGCCCACTCCTTCGGGCCGCCGAGTTCGTCGAAAGTCTCCAACAGGGCGCCGGCATTGTCGGTGTCGGCATCACCGCCCTGCGCCTGCCGGAAGTCGATGTAATGCCTCAGGACGTTTTTGACGGAGTTGTAGTGTGCGCCGGTGGACGCGATCGAGTCGATGATGCACAGAGCAAGGCTGCGCGGGTAGCCATCCGGGCGGAACCACAGATCAGAATCGCCGAGGTCGGCGTTGCAGCGCTTCGCGAGGAGTTCAAGCCGATCATCTGATGGCGTGGGCATGTGTGTCCTCTGATCTGTGCTTCGTGTAGGGTCTCGCTGCCGATGACATTTCGAGACGCCGTGACATGCGCGTTCATGTCGGGTCTCACGGTATGGCCACCGCGATCTGTCTCAACCTGATGACATTTCTTCATCGGACACTGTGCCCACACCAGCTGCCTGTCCCGTGTTTTCGCGTTGGTTCCGAGTAGCCGACCGCGAGATCCCGTTTGTTCGGACTGCCCCGTTTGACGCCCGTTTGACGCCCCGAAGGCAAAATCAGTGGACGGGGCTATCGGGTTTGTACTGGTCGGCGAGTTTCGATCAAGGGCCGGTTTCAGGACGTGCCGGTGCGGGTTCGGCAGACGGTACATCGCAAACCTCGTCGGCGCTTTTGAGTTGGGACGCATGTTTCGCCGGGCCGCGATCATCGCGCCTCGTTCGACCGACTCCGCGTTTCCTCGATGCGTTGCCGCTGTCGGACCCCGTACGCCGCCTCTTTGACGGCGGCGTCGTCCTCGAGACCCGAACCGAGGGCCCCACCGATGGTCGCGATGGACGCCAGCAGCCAGGTGAGCGTCAGGTAGTCGGAGAAGTTCACCCCGTGCCCGAGAACACTGGACAGCAGTTCCGAGGGAAGAGTCAGACACGCGGTGAACAGCAGCAGGCAGAACAGGGCCACATGCAGCACGACGACACCGATGACCAGGGTGACTACGGTCGCGGTGTTGTACAGCACCGATCGATCGCGTTCCGCCGGCGACTTCGGCCGCTCCCAGAGTTCGTGGTCGAGGATCAGCCAGAGAATGATCGCCACGATCGACAAAATCATCGCCACACTCATACGCCATGGCCCCATCGTGTCGGCGAACAACCAGAT
Organism: Streptomyces sp. NPDC002130; assembly: GCF_040296465.1. Lineage (NCBI taxonomy): Bacteria > Bacillati > Actinomycetota > Actinomycetes > Kitasatosporales > Streptomycetaceae > Streptomyces > Streptomyces sp. NPDC002130. The sequence goes on along the minus strand of NZ_JBEOXI010000536.1, from coordinate 1,211 downwards.
CGTGTTGGTGGCCAGCGCGATCGCACCCGTGGCGAAGGCGCCGACGAGGACCTTCGACAGTCCGGTGACCAGTCGCCACGGCCGGTTGGCGCGCACCATCCCCGACAACAGTCGCAGTCGCCGCAGTCCAGAGGGCGCGAAGTACCGGATGCCGTCCTCAACTTGCGCAGACCGGAACCGTCGCGCCGCACCGGGGGGGCATGAGTGCCGGCTCACCGAGGATGTGGGCGATGGCGAGTTCGGTGATGGTGCGGACGCGGCGCTCGATGTGGATGCCGCCCACTCCGGCGACCGAGATGAGCGCGAATTTGTGGTCGGCGCTGACGTCGGCCACCACCGGGAGGGTGTCCTCGCGGCGCGGCAGATCGGTGAGGTATACGACGATGTCTTCCTCTTCGGAGGACGGATCGACCGTGTCGATGATATCGGCGAAATCCGCTTGCTCGTCGGGCAGGTACGGTTTGCGGCGCACGCACGTCGTCCACCGGCGCTCGTCCCGGTCAGGGCTGCCCAGGCGTTCCGGCAGGTACTCCGCAATACGTTCGGCAAGAGCCGCTGGTTCGCCCGGATCCGCGATCAGCAGCACCGAGACCTGCTCACCCGCGGCACCGGAGCGCCCTCCCTGCAGGTGCTCGTTCGCCTTCACCGCCTTCGCGTACCCGCTCGGTCTGAGCCCAAACTCTAGGCAGTGGGGTGCGAGACGATCCACCACGCCCACGCGATAGGAAAGCGGAGCTGGAACGGGCCCGGCACCGACCGCGGATGCGGCCGTCGGTCACCCGGTCTCGTTTGACGCCGGCCACTCCCCGGGGATCGGACCTGCGTGGGAGGCGCGGACTTCGGGGTGGGGGCGCAGCGGTGGGTGCCGGGATCGACGGTGAGGTCCTCGGTGTCGGCGAAGATCAGCCCGCCCGTCGTCGAGCGCGATCGCCCACCGATGCGCCGGCGCCCAGCCGTAACCGGCGCCCCAGGTTCGGTCAGTGCCGCGAAGTCCTCGACGACCTCGCCGAGGTCGTCCGCTTCGGGCTTTCCGGCGGACCAGCACCCGGACGCCGATCGTCAACTCCGGGCCGCGCGCAAGCCTGTTACCGCTTCTAGTGGGCCATGGGCTGCACCCTTTCGCTCGGTGAAGTCCGGGGCCGGCAACTGGTGCAACCAGAGCGGCGCCGGCCTCGGCGAGCGGCACACCGCGGCTCCGGCCGCCGGCATCG
>NZ_JBEOXI010000535.1:0-2583 GCF_040296465.1 Streptomyces sp. NPDC002130 | reverse complement strand
GCTGCTCGCGTGACACCGATTTGGCCGAAAGTCGCCCCCGCCGGTCGTGGGCTATCAGGGCTCCGACCATGGCACTTGAGGGCGCGTCGGGCCGGCCAGGTCGAGATGGGGCCGTGCGGTGGGGTGCGGCGTCCGGTTACCGAAGATGAGCAACGCCAGAAGTGCGAGCCCGATCGGGACGTTCACCAGCAGAGTCCACCGCCATCCTAGGGTTTCGACGATGACTCCACCGCCAAGTACTCCGAGAGCGCCACCGCTGCCGGATGCCGCGCCCCATAAGCCGAACGCTTGCGCGCGAGCTGGGCCCTGAGGAAAGGTCTGCGAAAGGAGTGCGAGCCATGCCGTCGACCCTTCCCCGCGGGCTGTGAGTGACGCTGGCATTCACCGATATGCAATCGCGGCAGGAACCCCAGATCCGAAGTGACGTCAGGATCTATCAACAAGCGACGTCAACATTGGCCGACAAAGCCATCTGGGGTACCCCGTTGACACACGTCTCGGTGTCGACGGCGGATACTCTCTCGAACCTGGGGCGGTCCTGCCGCCGATCTTTCTTTCCACAGATGAGGCGCTGGCATGTGCTCTCGCGCTTCGAAGGTGGAAGGAAAGCTCTGATCCAACCCTGACCGCCAGTTCTCTCGGCAAGCTCCTCGCATCACTGCCCACTCATGTGCGGTGGGTCATCGATGCGGTAGCGAAAGTCACGATCGATGCGCCAGTGGACGGTCTCGAACCAATAGACTCCCCGGTCGTCAACATCGGGGTTCTCGGTGAGCTGGCAAGAGCATGTCTGCTCGGCCGTCGAGTGGAGTTCAAGCACTCGCAGCGAAACGGAGCGACGAAGGACCGACGGGTTGATCCCCTTGCGATGGTCAACACAGTGCGGCGGTGGTACCTCGTCGCCTTCGACGTCGACACCGACGATTGGCAGACGTACCGTGTCGATCGCATCTCCGACGTCGCCGTCAGCCAGATGCCGATCCGATCGCATACGTTTCCCGGCCCGAGCGTCGATGAATGGGTGACTCGGCAGCTCAGCGCGGGGTGGCAGCAGGTGACCGCCACCGTCCGCGTGCACGCAACAGTGGATACGGTGCAGCGCTGGGTTGCGCCGGCATGGGGAGCTATCGAACAGGAGACAACTCGGACCACGATCGTGCACGCGGGAGCCGAGAGCTACGAGTCCATCGCCAGATGGCTCCTGCTCCTACAAGCCGACATCGAGGTGCTAGAACCCAACGAGCTACGGACCGCGTTCGTCCACGTAGCGCAGCAAGCTGCTCGCGCAGCGCAGCCAGGTTAACCAGAGTGGGCCGGCCATCGCACGACCGGCCCACTCTGGTCAGCAGAGAGGCCGGAAGAACTCCGTCAGGTCTGCGATAAGGAGCTGCGGTTCTTCGAGGGCGGCGAAGTGCCCGCCACGGTCGGTCACATCAGTCCACCGAGTGATGGTGTTCTCCAGTTCGGCGTAGCGGCGAATACCGACGTCGTGAGCGAACATGATGACCCCGGTGGGAACACCGGAGGGCTCCTTAGTTGCTCCCCACGCTGAGTGCTGCGCGTACCCGATGTAGGCAGCTGTGCCCGCGGTCTCGGTAAACCAGTACAGGGAGACGTCGGTCAGGATTCGATCGAGGGGGATGATCGTTTCGGGAAGCTCCTCGTGCGGAACGGTCCACTTCTGGAACTTATCGATGATCCACGCAAGCTGGCCAGCGGGAGAATCCACGAGCCCCGCGGCGAGAGTCTGAGGTCGAGTGGACTGGATCGCGATGTAGCCATACTCCTCCTGCATGAACGCCTGAACCCGCCCCAGACGGTCAAGCTCCAACGGAGTGAACGACGCAAGATCTGCTTCGCTGGGAGCCTGCAACGGCATTCCCATCGAACCATTAACGTGGACGCCGACCACATGAGACGGTGCCACTCGCGCGACCTCGGGAGAGACGGCAGCACCGATGTCACCACCCTGTACCCCGTATCGGTCGTAGCCGAGACGTTCCATCAGTGTTGCCCACGTCCGCCCGATTCGAGCCGCGTCCCAACCGCCCTCAACCACCGGGCTCGAAAATCCGAATCCCGGCAGCGACGGAATGACCACATCGAACGCATCCGCCGCCGCCCTTCCGTGCGCTTCCGGATCAGTGAGGGGGCCGATGAGGTCCACGAACTCAACGAACGACCCCGGCCATCCGTGAGTGAGCACCAGCGGCAGCGCGCCCGAAACCTTCGATCGGACGTGGACAAAGTGGATCGTCTGCCCCTCGATCACAGTCGTGAACTGCGGAAGCATGTTCAGCGACGCTTGCTGCTCCGCCCAATCGAACTCGTCAACCCAGTACGCGACCAACCGTCGCAGATAGCTGACCGGCACTCCTGTCGACCAGTCATCACCAGGCAGCGGCGGCGGAAACCGGGTCTCGCTCAACCGGCGTTTTAGCTCCTCGACAGAGCTCTCGGGGATGTCAATTCGAAACGGCTGTACTTCTGCACTCATACAAAGTTCCTTCCATCGCGTGCTGGCTCAGATGGACCACGCGAAGCGTGAGGTGGTCGTCCTCGATCAGATGGCGCGGGTCAGTC
>NZ_JBEOXI010000534.1:0-2585 GCF_040296465.1 Streptomyces sp. NPDC002130 | reverse complement strand
GTGGACGCGGGGCCGAGGCATGAACGCACAGTAACAGAGCGTCTGCTCTGTTACTAGTGTGCGGTCAGATCACCGAATTCGCGCGAAGGTCCTCGATCTCCTCCGGGCGAAGGCCGAAGTCGGCGAGTACCCCGTCGGCGTCACCGCCGAGAGTCATGGGTGGCGCATTTCTGACGGGAAGAGTCTTGCCGTCCACCCAGAACGGTCCGCGGACAACGGGAATCGACGTCCCGTCGGCGCTGTGCGTCTGCTCGACCATCTGCAGAGCCTCGACCTGCGGGTCGGAGAACACCTGATCGATCGAATGGATCGGGCCGCAGGGAATTCCGGCACCGCGGATCTCGGCGATCCACTGCGCCGCCCCTTTTGCGGTCAGTAGCTCCTCGAGTTCTTTGGTCAGTTGGTCACGGTGTGCCAAACGCTCTTTACCCGTGGCATATTCGGCACGGAAGGCGAGGTCGGGGTCGCCGATAACCGAGCACAGTGCGATCCAGTGCTTGTCCGAGCCGGTGGCAATGTTGATCGGGAAGTCGGCAGTGTCGAAAGCGCCGTACGGCGTGATCGTCGGGTGCGTATTGCCGTTCGGCGTCGAAACCCGCCCGGTGCTCAGGTAGTCCTGCGCCTGGAAGGTCATGATCGAGATCGCGGATTCCAGCAACGAGGTCTGCACGCGGTGCCCACGACCGTCGCGTCCGCGCGAAGCCAGTGCCGCCGTGATTCCCAGTGCCGCGTAGATGCCCGAGACCGTGTCGATGATGGGGATACCGACCCGCATCGGGGTCTGTTCACCGGCACCGGTGACCGACATCAACCCGGACATGCCCTGGGCCACCTGATCGAGTCCGGGCGCGAACTGGTCGGGGCCCACCGGGCCGAAACCACTGATGCTCATCACGACGAGCCCTGGATTCTCCTGCTCGAGCGAATCGGGATCGAGCCCCATGTCGGCCAGTACTCCCGGACGGAAATTCTCGACCAGCACATCCGCGTCGAGGGCCAGGCTGCGAAGCAGTTTCCGTCCGCGGTCACTGCGCATGTCGATGGCGATCGACCTCTTGCCGCGGTTCACGGACGCGAAGTAGAGGCTTCGATCGCCGTCGAACGGCGGCCACTGACGCGAACTGTCGCCGGAGCCACGGGTTTCGACCTTGACCACGTCGGCGCCGAAGTCCGACAGCAGCGACGTGCACAAAGGCCCCGCGAGAGCGCGGGTGAGGTCGAGAACTTTGATACCGCTGAGCAATTGGTCCATCGTAGAAACCTCGGTTCTGTGGTGTGCAACGTCGCCCACTCGATCCGTCGCACCATCTGCGTGAATTGCCGCTGCAGTGATCGTCGGAGAGGGGAAGAATGAAGGTCAGGCCTGCTTTCGGCTGGGCTCGGTGACAACACTGGTCGAGAGCGCAAGGTGATGCGACGGCGACATTGCACAACTGCAGGGGCCGGATTTAGGCGCATTGTGTGACAGGCAGGATTGCGGTGGGCCGATACCGTGAACTCTCTACGTACGGCGATGCAAGCGGGAGGCGAGGCGATGCGCGACATTTCCACTCAGCTGGCGCAGTGGCACGCCCGTGGCGAGGATTTTGCACTGGCGACGGTTGTCCGTACCTGGCGATCCTCACCACGCATGCCCGGTGCTTCCATGGCCGTCTCACGCTCCGGCGAGGTGGTCGGCAGCGTCTCGGGCGGGTGCATCGAGAGTGCGCTGTACGAGATCGCCCAGGAGGTTCTCGCCGACGGCACCAGTCGCGTCGAGGTCTTCAGCGTCTCCGACGACGACGCCATCGGAGTAGGGCTGACCTGCGGCGGAACCATCGAAGTGTTCGTCCAGGCCGTCGGAGCCGATTTCGTCGAGTTCGGTCAGGTTTGTGAACGGATCGAGGCCGATACGCCCGTCGTCGTGGTCACCGAAGTGCGTCCGGGCGCGCCGGCACGGCACCTCGTCGTCGAGCACGGCCGACGCAGCGGGGATCTGGATGCCACGGAGGACGAGGTCGCCATCCTGCTGCGCACGATGGAGACCGGTGAGTCCGTAGCTTTTGTCGCACCCGCGGGAACTCTCATCGATTCGCAGCACGACCTGCTGGTCGAGATCTTCGCGCCACTACCGCGGATGTACGTCTTCGGAGCCATCGACTTCGCCGCCTCGATGTGTACGTTGGGCGCCTTTGCTGGTTACCGCGTGACCGTCGTGGACGCACGGCCGGTCTTCGCGACTCGAGCGCGTTTCCCCGATGCCCATGATCTGGTCGTCATGTGGCCACACAAGTTCCTCGAAACCGCACCGATCGACAACAAAACCGTCCTGGCCGTGCTCACCCACGACGAGAAGTTCGACATCCCGTTGCTCGAGATCGCGCTGCGTTCGTCGGCTGCATACGTGGGTGCGATGGGAAGTCGTGCGACGCATGAGCGTCGGGTGGCGCTGTTGAAGGAGCGAGGCGTCACCGACGCCGAGCTGGGGCGCCTGCACTCACCGATCGGGTTGGATCTCGCGGAGGCCATGGGCGCCACTTCCTCGTGTGCGATGGGGACGGGTACGTGTCGGCACACGGTAGAAACATGCAGGTCAGAGGCACATG
>NZ_JBEOXI010000533.1:0-2594 GCF_040296465.1 Streptomyces sp. NPDC002130 | reverse complement strand
GCATCTCATTGGCATGGGGCACTGAACGATCGTTTACTCGACGTCCGACTCACGGTGTTGGTCGGTCAGTATGCACAGGCGCATTATCTACGTGGTCGGCGCAAGCCGACACTGACAACGCGCCGTACATCTACGGCTTGCATATGGAGAACGGCGATCAGATCGGTTTCCAACTCGGTGACCTGATCTTCACCGACTACATCACCGAGGACTTGTTCACCGACAACCGCACCGTCGCAGGCACGTGGACGCTGACGATCGGCGATGGCGCCGCCGACGAGGATCCGACCGTCATGGGTTGGAACCGTCTCGGGCAGCTCGCGAACGTGATCTCGGTTCTCTCGAAGGACGTGGGCATGGAAGCCGACTTCTTCGGACTCTTCTGACCGAACCCGCACAACGCCGACAAGGAGGCCCTGTGTCTGACGTGACATTTTCGGCGAAGGTAACTATCTCGCGAGAGGTGGATCCGTACGGACTTCCTGTCACGACCGCCGACGTCGAGGTTGACGAATACGCCGCGGCACTACCTCTTCCGGCCGGGCGTGAAGGTCCACAGGGGACGCGCGGTCGGCCGAAGCCGACGTGGCGCAAGCGTGGATCCGTGACGAATGCTTCGGCTCTGACGCTGCTCGATCCGGCTGACCGTGAATATGGGCATTGGTGGCACAACCTCGCTACGAATGGCATGGAAACGTGGACCGACATCGGCTGGGTTTCTTCGCCGGGAGCTGTCGGCCCCGAGGGGCCGCGACCAGGCCCGTATTCCTTGTCTGCCACCGGTACGACGTCGGAACCAGCACTCACGGTGGCAGGTGCGCAGATCGTCGACGGGTCCGGACCTCAGCAATTGAAGGTCACCGTGCCGGCAGGCGCAAAGGGAGGCAAGGGCCCGATTGGTACGGCCGGCCACATCGTCGAATCTGCCGACTACGACGACACCCTGGGACCTTCCAACGGTTCGCTTTTCGGATGGAATCGCGGAACCAAGAAGTTTCGACCATTGCCCTTTCCGAACGGGTTCGGGCCCTGGCAGAGCGCAGATGCTGACTTCCGCGATGACGAGGCAGGCATTGTCGACGACGTTCGGACCATGGGGTCGTTGACCATTCCGCCTCAGCCGTTCGCGTGGCGGCCCTACGTGTACGGGATGTGCCGCGCCGCGGCGGGCGGCACCCGAGGTCAGTCCTTTGTTCACGCGCATGTGCGCATGAACACCACCGACGGGGTGGTGGTGGCCTATGGCATCAACCCCTGGTGGGACGCAATCGCGGGCACGATCGGAGGCGAGGTCTTCATCCGACCTTCTCTCTCGCGCAACGCTTCGACTGGACTCACCGCAAGCGTTGTCCCCGCCGGCGTTCCGGTGACTCTGCTGCTGACGATGGAGCGACAGTCCATGGCGAACGCTTGGAAATGGTGGAAGTCGCCCGGATATCTCTCCTGCTACGCACTACCAGTGATTTGAGGATATGAAATGGCCACGGTCGGTGAATACATCGCAACAGTCGTCATGCGCGGCGTCGACGACGGTGTCGGACTCGAGAACACCGTCAATAGTTTTCAGGTCACACCCCGCGAAGGGCTGCTCGAGCTCCGTGCCGGGAATCCGGGCGGGCCGGGTCCAGAGGGACCGGCTGCGTACCCGTGGAAGTGGCGCGGTGACATTGTCGACCGGACTGCGCTCGATGCCCTTCGCCCCACTTTGGGGATTGCGCATCGCGGCTTCGCGTACCGCCTCGTCTCCGAAAACTCGGTGATGTACTGGGATGGAGAATCCTTCTACCCCTTCGTGAATGCGTTCGGCGCCGAAGGCCCTGCAGGGCAACCGACAGCGCTGAGCATCGGAACTGTGACCACGTTGGCGCAGGGAGCATCCGCGACGGCCACAGTGACAGGTGCGCCGCCGAATCAGGTCCTCAATCTCGGAATTCCTCGAGGTGGGCCAGGACTTCAGGGCGACCCGGGCGGGCCGGGGACCGATCCGAACCGCTCCTGACTACGACGACAGTGTTGCGCCGGTGCAGGATTCGGTTCCGTCATGGAACTCGGCGACTTCCAAATGGAGGCCCATCGCATATCCGGCGTGGCGTGGGCCTTGGGTCGTCGGCGAATCCGCTTTCGGTACCGCGTCCAACATCTCGGGCACGACCGCCACGGTCGCATCGATCTCGATTCCGGCGCAACCCTTCGCGTGGCGCCCGTTCGTACAAGGCGGCGTGTGGTCGATGCCGAACGGCGCAGATGGAACCCAACGCATCGATGCCGAGGTACGCCTCGGTTCAGCGACAGGGCAGATCGTCGCGATCGGGCCGGGTGTGGCATTGAAGTCCTACACAGGCTGCAGCTTCCGACCGCACTTTCGTTCCGGCACTTTGGATCCAAGCTCCACTGTCGGCGTTGTCGCCGCGGGGGCAACTACAACTCTTCATGTCGTCCTCACCCGCCAGGGCAGTTCGTCGACATGGTCGTACCTCAACAGTGGAGCCGAATTGAGCGTATGGGCTCAACCGTTCTACGCACCGTAAGGAGATTGAAAATGACATGGACAGGAGATCCCGTCTGGCTCGCAGATGTCTTGCGCGCCGAGGGGC
>NZ_JBEOXI010000532.1:0-2597 GCF_040296465.1 Streptomyces sp. NPDC002130 | reverse complement strand
GTCGGGGCCACGAGCCCCATCAACTACCGGGCACCCCGCTCAAGCGCGAAGAGCCTCTTAAGTGACTGTGTAACAACCAGTTTCGATGGAAGTCGCTATCTGAATTGAAATTCTGGGCGGAAATGCACGACGACCAATGGCTCTGGCAGGGGTAACTGTGCGCGTCACCGATGGCGAGGGAACCAACAGCGTCGAGATCGACATGCTCGTGACCGCCGACGCCATCACCGAAGTGCCGTCGGTTGGCTGAGACTTGTTCAGTGCCGAGCCCTGCAAGAGCGGAGTTTGCGTCGGGCGCTCCCGGTAGATCGGCGGTGGCCTTCATGGTGTGATCGCGCTCTATACGCACTGGCTTTAGTGGTGGGTGTTGCTGTCGCGGCGCGCCGTCCTGTGGGCGGCAGGAAGAATCTGGCCGACGTGTTCGGCGGGACCGAGCATGAAGCGGTCCAAGCCGGAACGCGTTGGGCTGTAGACGTACTGGAGTCGGAGGGAATTTCTGCTTCGGAGCAACCTTTGGTCGCGTTACGTGAGTTGCGTCGGGCTAATCGAGCGTTGTCGCTTACCGGTGCCAAGGTTCTTCTGGACCAACTTCTGCCACCTCGCTAGCGCAGTCGCGGGTCGCTGTCCCCGAAACGTCCGCGATCTGGTCCTGGGTCACCACTCCTGAATGATGTTGACGGTGCTCGTCCAGATCGCAGGATTGTTGACCGTGAAGGTACATCAAATCAGGACGGCATCTCCGGGTGGCTATGAGGTTCGGAGACGCGTCGGGGTGGTAATGGGCTCTTTCTTACTGGTGAGCGGTGTAGCCGTTTCACGGTGACCACCAGATCATACTTTGGTACGCTTAAAGTATGACCACGAAATTTACCATAAGTCTGCCTGACGAGGATGCGCACCTACTCGACGAGTATGTGCGTGATCACGGACTTCGTGGCCGGTCGGCAGGAATTCGAGCCGCACTCCGCCTACTCTCGACGTCCGGACTCGAACGTGACTACGCTGCAGCGTTTGCTGAAGGTGACGTAGATGAAGTGTGGGACGCTGTCACGGCAGACACCGAATGATTCGCCGCGCGCACATTCACTGGGTGGATCTCGATCCGGCGCAGGGCAGTGAAGCGGCGAAACGACGACCGGCGGTGGTGGTGAGCAACGACCGGGCCAACGCTACTGCAGAAAATCTCGGCAGGGGCGTGATCACCGTGGTTCCGTTGACTACCAATACCGCGCACGTGTTTCCGTTTCAGGTGATTGTCGAGTCCGACGAGTCAGGTTTGGCGCGAGCGTCGAAAGCGCAAGCGGAGCAAGTGCGTTCGGTATCGGTTCGGCGTCTGGATCCTGAACCTGTCGGCAAGGTCGGGATGGAGACTTTCGCCGCACTCGAGGACGCGCTGCGGCTGCACCTCGATCTGCAGTAACTTGGTGCTGTTGGGGCCGGGTGATCGCCTCGATCGTCGGGGTGCGTGTTTATGACAGCTTGAGTCGAGACCACCGTGACGGCTAGACCCAGGCCCATCTGCGACTCGCCGGACCGGTAGTGACGGTTTGAGCTGAGCCCACCTCAGTGTTGTGGCATCTGGCTTGTTCGGATGCCAGCAACTGCTGGAGGGCAGTGATGGAGACTCGAATGGAGTTGTTCGCTCGTATTCGACGTGATGCCCGGGTCGAGGGGTGTTCGATCCGGCAGTTGGCCCGCCGCCACCAGGTTGGCCGGGCAACGGTGCGGATGGCGTTGGCGCAGGCGGAGCCGCCGCCGAGAAAAGTTCCGGTGCGTTGTTCACCGAAGCTCGATCCGTTCAAAGCCGCGATCGACGCCATGCTCACCGCCGATATCGACGCACCACGAAAACAACGCCACACGGCCCGCCGAATCCTCGCCAGACTGGCCGACGAACATGGAGCGCAGCACCTTTCGTATTCGACGGTGCGTGACTACGTGCGGGTTCGGCGAGCACAGATCGACGTCGAAGCCGGACGTCGCATCGAAGTGTTCGTCCCGCAGGAACATGCTCCCGGAGCCGAGGCGGAAGTCGATTTCGGTGAAGTGTGGGTGATCTTGGCCGGGGTGAAAACCAAATGCCATATGTTCGCCTTCCGCCTCTCACACTCGGGAAAAGCTGTGCACCGCGTGTACTCGACGCAAGGGCAGGAAGCGTTCCTCGAAGGCCATATCGCCGCGTTCGAGGAAATCGGCGGTGTCCCCACCCGTCACATCCGCTACGACAATTTGACCAGTGCTGTGCAGAAAGTGATCTACGGCTCCTCCCGAGCGCGGGTGGAGAACCAGCGATGGGTACTGTTCCGCTCGCACTTCGGGTTCGACCCGTTTTACTGCCAGCCTGGTATCTCGGGGGCGCACGAGAAGGGCGGCGTGGAGGGCGAGGTGGGCCGGTTCCGCCGAAACAGGTTGTCCCCGATGCCCGTTGTCAACTCACTCGATGAGCTCAACGAGAAGATCCGCGCTTGGGACACGGCAGATAACGGCCGCCGAATCAATGACCGGATACGCACTGTCGGGCAGGATTTCGCCGTCGAAGCACCGCTCCTGCTACCTGTTCCAAGCGAGGGCTTCGACCCGGGATTGTCGCTGGAACC
>NZ_JBEOXI010000531.1:0-2606 GCF_040296465.1 Streptomyces sp. NPDC002130 | reverse complement strand
GTGCCGGGGACATACACGCAGGTTGTGATTGTCTATAGACAGGAACCATCAGGGAACGCGGCAGATGAGGCGAAACAATGATAAAAGCCAGTAGTACCGTCCAAACCGGAAACATTGGGGAATTAGCCATCGGCTACCAGTTCACGAAATTGAATTGGCACGTAGCCCCCAACCCTGCCGGCGAAGTCGGTACAGATGTCTTTCTGCAGCCGCGGACGGCAACAGGCATTGATTCTGGTGCACTCATCGCTGGTCAGGTGAAGAACGGGGACACGTGGTTCGATTATCCGGAATTCGATGCGGACGGAAAACTTGTTGGATGGTGGTTCCGTGATACCAACAGTGAGCATTTGAAGTATTGGCTCGAATACTCTGTGCCGTTCATCCTGTTCCTGCATGAGGAGTCCACCGAAAAATCGTATTGGGTTCATGTGACACAGGATTCAGTTAAAAGTACCGGCAAAGGTGCCAAGATTCTGGTCCGCGTTGATTCAACTGTCGACAAACACCACATAGGAGACCTCCTGGAAATCGCGACCAAAGGCCGAATCCACTCACAATGGGAAGGGACTGCGTGGGGTAGTGCAGATGTGTTGTCGACTGATCGTTACCGCTATGCGATGTTGACGCCGCGCCTGGTGGCCCCCCACCCGAACTCGCCAGTGACGAAACTGGAACCCCACGAAGCCATCGCATTGTTGATCAAAATGCGGCTGAGGCACCTGACACCGCGCACGGCGGTTGACGCGCTGGCCAAAAGTACTAAGGATCCGGCACCGGACCTCGCGGAATGCCGAAGCTCGACCACGTGGGGGTGGCGATTTTATGCTGCAGCGCACGACATTCTGGGCGGTGACGCCAACATTGACGCGCTCGAAAAACTGGTCAAGGACGCCAAGGCGCCATCGGAACGGGCTGCAGCCGCAGTGTTCGCCTGTGCTCTTTCCGTCGAAGACGGAAACCCACAAGGCGGATTGGACGTCGTAGACGGCGCTCTGACCCATAGCGATTACAGCGACGTCGATCGGGCGTGGCTCCTCCTGCACAGAGGCCGTTGTCTAGCCGAGCTCGGCGATCTCGCAAATGCACGTCTCTGTGCCGTCGACGTCCAAAAAATTCGAAATGTAGCGGTAGATGACCCAACCGCTATGGCAATCACAGGATCGGGCACTGATCTCATCTTCAGACTCAACCCATGGTCGACGGACAGCAAGGAAGTTATCGGTGTTGAGGAAGTGATCAAGGGCCGTGACACCCTCGCGTCGTGGTGGAGTCGGCAGGAGGTAGCGGACGGCCTGGAGATTCAGTTCACCGACCAGTTCCAAGTATGGGTGGGTAATTCCGAGGGCCCAGAACTGGATCCGACCAGCTTGAGGCTCCGGTCGGCGACGCTGCTTGCCGGGATCGCTGCGGATCATTCATCCTGGCGAAGATCGCACACACTCTTGGCCCAGTACACGCTCATGAACGACAGCTCAGCTGAGGAGATCGCTAAATCGCTGGCTGCGCTGAGGCACGCAGGTGAACACAAGCTGATCGAGGACACTGTGCGGCATTTACTAAGGGTGGGGCCCGCAACCGCGGTCCGCGCTGCAGCGGGCGTAGTGCGACTTGAACTCGGGACTCGAACTTCGCTACACGCTGACCTGCAAACGATTTCGTCTGCCTCCGATGTCCTTGAAACAGACTGGGCAGACACGCATGCACGCTGGATACTGGCGAGGTTGAATGATACTGGCGACTTGGCAACTCGGCTGCAGCCGACCTTCTCACTGGAGCATGCACTGCTGAAGGTTTTGTCGAATCTTGTTTCCGTGATTTCAGCGCCGGTCCTGCGTGAGGGTTTCGGCGCGGTCGACGCCATCGCTGTGATCGCGGCGGAGACTGGAAGCCCCGCTCGCAGGCAGGCCCCGAGTAGGTCGAGACTTGCGGCAACTGCGAGTGGATCCGGCTTGCCAGGCACCGAACCCGAAACTTCTGTTGTTGTGTCTGCGACCAGAATCCCCGCTGCTCTGGTCGAAGCGCCGCGCCGAGTGGGAATGATCGCGAGCGACAACGCCATCACCGCCACCGACATCCAGGTCACGACGCCACCTTCGCGGTGATCCGATCGGTCCAGAGCAGACCAGCTGAGACACAGGCCGCACAGTGGTCCTCATCGACGATGACTACGAGCATGCCGTGCAGCTCGGCCTCCACACATCGCCCGCCTGACGAATGCGCCGCCGCTGCGCAAGCCGCACGATGCGAGTGGTTCACGGGGCTGATCTCCCCGATTTCAGCAAACGGCCATCGGATAATTCCGACAGAGGGCAGGAAGCCCAACCCCTGCCCGTGCCGACGTCCGAGAAGGCGGCCACCGCTGGTCCAACGATCATTCGGGCGCCGTCCGAGTTTGTCGTTCTGCCAATTCGCACTGGATCTTCCGCTCGCCTTTGCTTCGGTGGCCGGACCGTTGTGACGCGCCACCGGATGGAGGATCGACTACCACGTGGCCACCACGGGGCTGGCCGCCCTCGCGGGCACCCTGGTCGACGAGGACGGCCGCCTGCTGGCCTTCGCGTTCATGGCCTCCGGCACTGACCCCGGCAGGCCGACGGCGACCC
>NZ_JBEOXI010000530.1:0-2609 GCF_040296465.1 Streptomyces sp. NPDC002130 | reverse complement strand
CGGTCACCGGAGTGCCGATCGCAACACCATTCGACTTGAACTGCACCGTACCGACAGCATTGTTCGGAGCAACCGTCGCCGTCAGATCAACCGCAGTACCCGTAACCGCCGTCGCGGGAATCGACAGCGACGTCGTCGTCACCACATCCACCGGAGCCGGATCAGAAACGGTCACCGTCTGAGCCTGTGGTCCGTCTCAGACCTCGTCGCGGCGGAGCGACGGCTTGAGTTCCTTCAGCCGGCCGAGCAGGCCGTTCACGAACGAGGGCGACTCGTCCGTGGAGAACTCCTTCGCCAGCTGCACCATCTCGTCGAGGACGACGGCGTCCGGCGTCGCGTCGACCCAGATCAGCTCGTAGGCGCCGAGCCGAAGGATGTTGCGGTCGACGACGGGCATCCGGTCGAGGGTCCAGCCGACGGAGTACTGCGCGATCAGCTCGTCGATGCGCTTCGCGTGCTTCGCGTAGCCCTCGACCAGCTCCATCGTGTACTCGCTGACCGGCGGCTGCCGGGTGTCCGCCCGGGACAGCCGGACCCAGTCCGCAAGGACGGTCAGCACCTCGGCGCCGCGCTGGTCCCCCTCGAAGAGAATCTGGAAGGCGCGCTTACGGGCCGTGTTGCGGGCAGCCACGGTTAGCTGTTCACCCGGCCGAGGTAGTCGCTGGTGCGGGTGTCGACCTTGATCTTCTCACCGGTGGTGATGAAGAGGGGCACGTTGATCTGGTGACCGGTCTCCAGGATGGCGGGCTTGGTGCCGCCGGTGGAGCGGTCGCCCTGGACGCCCGGCTCGGTCTCCTGGATGACGAGCTCGACGGCGGCGGGCAACTCCACGAAGAGCACCTCGCCCTCGTGCTGCGCGACGGTGGCGGTGAAGCCCTCGATGAGGAAGTTCGCGGCGTCGCCGACGGCCTTGCGGTCGACGTGCAGCTGGTCGTAGGTCTCCATGTCCATGAAGACGAAGTACTCGCCGTCCATGTAGGAGAACTGCATGTCGCGCTTGTCGACGGTGGCCGTTTCGACCTTGACGCCGGCGTTGAAGGTCTTGTCGACGACCTTGCCGGAGAGCACGTTCTTGAGCTTGGTGCGCACGAAGGCCGGGCCCTTGCCGGGCTTGACGTGCTGGAACTCGACGACGGACCAGAGCTGGCCGCCTTCGAGCTTGAGCACCATGCCGTTCTTGAGGTCGTTCGTGGAAGCCACGGTTGCGGAATCTCCTGGACTGACGTACGACCCCGGGGCACGCACCTGCCTGGCTACAGGGCGAGCAGCTCCTTGGTCGTGATGGTGAGTAGCTCGGGTCCGCCGTCCGCCTCGGGGCGGACGACGAGCGTGTCATCGATCCGGACACCGCCCCGGCCCGGGAGGTGGACTCCCGGTTCGACGGTGACTGGCACGCAAGCGTCCAGTTTACCCATGGCCGCGGGACTCAATTGAGGGTCCTCGTCGATTTCGAGCCCTACACCGTGTCCGGTCAGGACCGTGAGGCCCTCCGTGTACCCCGCGGAGTCCAGGACCTGGCGGGCGGCGCGGTCGACGTCCCGGCAGGCGGCGCCGGGTACCAGGCTCTCACGCCCGGCCCGCTGGGCTGCGAAGACCAGGTCGTACAGCTCGATCTGCCAGTCCGCGGGGGCGGTGCCGATGACGAAGGTGCGGCCGATCTCGCAGCGGTAGCCGCGGTACGTCGCACCGAGGCAGACGGAGAGGAAGTCGCCCTCCTCGACGCGGCGGTCGGTGGGCCGGTGTCCGGGCCGGCCGGAGTTCGGGCCGGTGGCCACCGACGTCGGGAAGGCCGGCCCGTCCGCCCCGTGGTCCACGAGTCGTCGCTCGAGTTCCAGGGCGAGGTGGCGCTCGGTGCGGCCGACGAGGATCGACTCCAGCAGCTCACCGAGGGCCTGGTCGGCGATCTCGGCGCCGATGCGCAGGCAGGAGATCTCCTCCTCGTCCTTGACGACCCGGAGCTGTTCGACCGCGCTGCCGAGGCCCGCCAGGCGCAGCCCGGGGGCGACCGCGCCGAGGGCGCGGTGCCGGGCCACGGTGAGGTGGTGCTCCTCCACGGCGAGGGAGTCGGCGTCCTGGCCCGCGGCGAGGCGCGCCGCCGCGACGGCCGGGTCACCGCCGCCGACTCCGGGCAGCGTGTGGACGCGCAGTGCCTCGTCGGGGCGCTCCTGCGCGGGGCGGTCGGCCGTCGGCCCGGCACAGACCAGGAGATCCTGCTCCTCGGTCCTGCCCAGCAGCAGAACGGCGCCGTGCGGGGCGGCGCCCGCGAGATAGCGCACGTTGGCGGGGCGGGAGACCAGCGCCGCCGCGCTGCCGCCCGCATTGCAGTATTCCCTCAGACGCGTCCGGCGGGCCGCGTACACCTCTGACATGACCCGAGCGTATGAGCTCCGCCGGTTTTGCGCTGGTTGAGGGCGTCTGAGTGGGCGGTGCCCGAGATGTCCGGGTGGGGACGGATGCCGTTCGGGGTGGTGTGCCGCCCGCGCGTGCGTGGGGGCTTGTCGCGCAGTTCCCCGCGCCCCTATGGGGCGCTCACCACTGGGGTGGGCTGGCGATGGAGCGGGCCAGGACGTCGTCCAGTACGCGCGCCGTCTCGGGGACGTCCAGCTGGG
>NZ_JBEOXI010000529.1:0-2613 GCF_040296465.1 Streptomyces sp. NPDC002130 | reverse complement strand
CGGAACGATCTCAGGGCCGTCGCGCGTTGGATGCGGCAGGACGACGGGGGTGGCTATGACGCGTGCGAGCGACACACAGGGTGGCCCGGTGACGCCGAAGCCCACCGACTCCAACCGGGACACCCACACCTCGATGCGCGTCCCCGCCCCCGACGAGCTGGCCGGCGGCGCCCACGGCACGGCCCGGGCGCCGCGCACCGCCGGTGCCCCCCGCCCCGGCTCGGCCCGCAACCGTGCCGCGACCCGGCGCCGCCGGGTGGCCCTGGGAGCGGGCGCGGTCGCCCTCGCGGCGGCGATCGGCGTCGGAGCCTGGCTGACCACGTCGGACGACGACGGAAGCGCCCCTCCCCAGGACACGCAGAACTCGGCACCGCAGACCCCCTGAGCCGCCTGCTCCGCCCGCCCGGCGATGGCCGCCGGGCGGAGCCGTTACGCTGGAGGGCGTGGCAGTCGTCGACGTATCCGAAGAGCTCAAGTCCCTCTCCTCGACCATGGAGTCGATCGAGGCCGTTCTGGACCTCGACAAGATGAGGGCAGACATCGCCGTGCTCGAGGAGCAGGCGGCCGCGCCGTCCCTCTGGGACGACCCCGATGAGGCGCAGAAGATCACCAGCAAGCTGTCCCACCTCCAGGCCGAGGTGCGCAAGGCCGAAGCCCTGCGCGGTCGCATCGACGACCTGGGCGTCCTCTTCGAGATGGCCGAGGAGGAGGACGACCCGGACACCCGCGCCGAGGCCGAGTCCGAGCTCACGGCCGTGAAGAAGGCGCTGGACGAGATGGAGGTCCGCACCCTCCTGTCCGGCGAGTACGACTCCCGTGAGGCGCTGGTGAACATCCGTGCCGAGGCCGGTGGCGTCGACGCCGCCGACTTCGCCGAGAAGCTCCAGCGCATGTACCTGCGGTGGGCCGAGCAGCGCGGCTACAAGACCGAGATCTACGAGACCTCGTACGCGGAGGAGGCCGGCATCAAGTCGACCACCTTCGCCGTCCAGGCGCCCTACGCCTACGGCACGCTCTCCGTCGAGCAGGGCACGCACCGGCTCGTGCGCATCTCGCCCTTCGACAACCAGGGCCGGCGGCAGACGTCCTTCGCGGGCGTCGAGATCCTGCCCGTCGTCGAGCAGACCGACCACATCGAGATCGACGAGTCCGAACTGCGCGTGGACGTGTACCGCTCGTCCGGCCCCGGCGGCCAGGGCGTCAACACCACCGACTCCGCGGTGCGGCTCACCCACATCCCCACCGGCATCGTCGTCTCCTGCCAGAACGAGCGCTCGCAGATCCAGAACAAGGCGACCGCCATGAACGTGCTCCAGGCGAAGCTGCTGGAGCGGCAGCGCCAGGAGGAGCGGGCCAAGATGGACGCCCTCAAGGACGGCGGCAGTTCCTGGGGCAACCAGATGCGTTCCTACGTCCTGCACCCGTACCAGATGGTCAAGGACCTGCGCACCGAGTTCGAGGTCGGCAACCCCGAGGCTGTGTTCAACGGCGAGATCGACGGCTTCATCGAGGCCGGAATTCGCTGGCGCAAGCAGCAGGAGAAGTAAGTTTATCGACAAGGCAACTGCCGCCATCAGGGCGGCAGTTGCCTTTTCCGTGCCCCATGTCCGGGTTTTACATCACACTCACGCCCTCATACTCCCGGCATAGCCCCCGTAGTTGGACATGGCGGCCGCAAACGGCCTTGACGTGTTCTTGAAAAATGGGAAGGGTAAAGCGCGGCATGCGTGTCTCTGGGGCGCATGTGAACCGGGGCGCCTTTCACCGCAGTTGTCCCCGTCGAGCACAGCCCCGAGCGCTGCCTAATGACGATGAGCTACTGGGGGTAGCAACCACATGACGAAGAAGACGCGGATTCGTGTCGCGCGGATAGCCGCCGGTGCCGTGATCGCGGCCGGTGCCTCGCTGACCGCCGCCGGTGCGGCATCCGCTCTCGACCTGGGCGTGAGCGTCGGCCTCGGCGACACCAGTGTCGGTGTCGGCGTGAGCACGGGCGACGACGCTCCGACCGACCCGCCGACCGAGCTCCCGACGGACCCGCCCACGGACCTCCCGACGGACCCGCCGTCGACCGAGGAGCCGACCGTCGAGCCGACCGAGCCGACGGACGAGCCCACCGAGCCGACCGAGGACCCGACGGACGTCCCGAGCGACCCGGGCAACGGGAACGGCACCGGCGGCGGCAACGGTGGCGGCAACGGCAACGGCAACGGCAACGGCAACGGCAACGGCAACGGTGGCGGCAACGGCGGCGGCAACAACGCCGACCCCGACGGCGGCACCTCGCCGCAGGAGGAGGGTTCCTCCTCCCTCACCGACATCGGCTCGGACTCCACCCCGGCCCCGCAGGCCCAGGCCCAGGGCAACGGCCAGGAGCTCGCCGAGACGGGTGCCGCGCAGACCACCTTCCTGGTGATCGGCGCCGCCACGATGATCGCCGGCGGTGTCGGCTTCCGTCTGCTGCCCCGCCTCGTGGGCGGCCGCGGCGGCGCTGCCGCCTGACGGTAGCCGCGTCCGTACGGACCGTGCTGATGCGGTGCAGCAGTTCTTGCTTGGTCTTGTAGTGGATGTAGAGCGCGGCCGGGCTCATCCCGGCGCGGCCCGCGATGTCGC
>NZ_JBEOXI010000528.1:0-2615 GCF_040296465.1 Streptomyces sp. NPDC002130 | reverse complement strand
GGGCGCACCCATGTCAGCGCTCCTCTTCTCGCACGACGCTCAGGCGGCGTGCGACCCCGCGGACCGTGGGCGAGGCGAAGAAGTCGCGACCGCGGTCATCGACGGCGGTGTCGGTGTCTGCACTCCAGGAGCCTCGAACTCCGGCGGCCCGCAGTTCAAGCCGGGTGGACCGTTCGGTGCGAATGTCATCGCGGCCGCGTCCCGGTGGATCGGTACGACGTACGCGTGGGGCGGCGGCGATCAGAACGGACCGACCAAGGGCATCAGCGACGGCGGCGGCGCCGGAGATGCGAACGGCGATCCGAACAAAGTCGGCTTCGACTGCTCCGGCCTGACGCTGTACGCGGTGTTCCAAGCCTCCGGCGGACAAATCCTGCTTCCACACTTCACCGGAAGCCACGGCAACCCCGGGCAGCTGTACGACGCTCGGGGACAGGACATTCCGTTCGATCAGAAGCAACCCGGCGACCTGATCTACTTCGGCGCCGGCGGGGACACCCACCACGTGGGCATCTACTACGGCAACGAAAACGGCCAGGACATGCTGCTCAACGCCCCGCAGTCCGGGCAAACCGTCTCCATCATGCCGCTCTCGGGTTGGGCCGGCGAAGACATGTACGTCAAGCGTTTCGGATAAAGGGAGAACACGATCATGACTCGCACACGCAACACTGCGGCCGCTGCCCTGCTGGCCGGGGCGCTTCTGCTCGCCGGATGTGGTTCCGGAGGTGACGGGCACGACAATCATCCCCTCGACGAGGGAGGCCCCGCCGACAGCTCACTGACGACCCCGCCCCCGCCGCCACTGCCGGGTGCGTTCGCCGGAGTCGACCAGAACGATCCGGAATCGGTCATGGTCGGCGCAGCGCAAGCCCTGTTCTCCTACGCCCCCGCCGAGGATGCGAACCAGCTGGCCGCAGCGCAGCGGGCCGCGCCGCTCTTCGACGAGCGGTACTACTCGGAGAACTCCGGTTCCTTCATCGCCCTCGCCCCGATCACCGGCAAACAGTGGCAGAGCTGGGCGAACGAGGGCGCGATCGTCACAGCATCGGCGAGTGTGACCAGCGACGAACACCCGGCCGATCAGCCGGCGAAAGTTTCCCGCGTTCTCGCCGTGACACAAACAGCAACCACACCGGAGGGAAAACCATTGAGCAGCACCACCTTCGCGGCATACATGAGCGCGACCAAACTCGGCGTCTGGCGCGTGAGTGCGGTGGCCGTGCGATGAGCCACGAACTTCTCTACGCGACCGGAACCGCTGCCGGTGAGCCGGCGGCGGCACTGGGCATCGCCCTCGAAACCTTGCAGGAGCTTCTCGGCGAATTGGAGTCGAACAACACTTTCGTTGTCGTGCAGGGACATTCGCACACCATCACGCCCACATCAGTACAGCAGCCAGGGATGATGCGCAGCGAACGCCCCGGCTACATCGCCACAGTCACCACCGTCGTGGAGATCTCATGAGCGGGGGAGCGCACCGGCTGCTGAACTGCGCTGTTGCGCTCGCGGTCGTCGGGGCCGGCATCTGGGGAACGGTCACTGTTCGCGAGTTGATCGCACCGGTCACCGATTCCGCGGCGTCGACGTCGGGTCAGGTGGTCCGGGTCGTCGACGGCGACACTGCCGATGTCCGTTTGGATTCCGGCGAGGATCTGCGGGTCCGGATCTTGGGGATCGACACTCCGGAGACTGTCAAACCCGATGCGGCGGTGCAGTGCTGGGGACCGGAAGCAAGCGCCTGGGCGCACACGACGCTCGACGATGCAGCGGTGACGTTGACGGGCGATCCTCGCTCCGACGACGTCGACCGATACGGCCGATCACTGCGTTACCTGACCTTGCCGGACGGCACCGATTACGGCGTACTTGCAGCTCGGTCGGGCATGGCGCGGGCGTACGTCTACGGCAACACACCTATCGAGAAGACCGCGGAAATAGCTGAGGCGCAAGAGGATGCGCGGTCGGCAGGAATCGGACTCTGGGGTCCGCCGTGCAACGGAGAGGCAAACTGATGAGTACCAGGACAGTGAAAGATCCATCAGCCTCGGACGGGCTGTTGCCGGCCGTTCTCATCGCCGGTTTGGTGGCAGTGGTCGGCGGCAGCGTGTGGGCAGGTATCCACCTCGGGACCGACCAGACCGCGCCGGGAAACCCGATCGCGATCGTCAAGGGCTTGATTCGAGGTGAACTCGTGTGGGAGACCGGGTCGACCCTGGTGGTTGCTCTGGTCCTGGCAGCAGTGATCGCTCTCGTGGTTGCCACGGCCGTGCTGGTGCGGCGGGTGCAGGGGGAGAAGACCCGCATCGACGCGAAAGCGAAGGTCATGGGCACCGGCCGCGACATCAAGGGCATCACCGAAAAGGAATGCCGCTCGATCGCGTACAAGAGCTTGGGCATGAAAGAAGAGCTCAAGGACCGAACAAAAGCGGTCGGGGTGCAGATCGGAAAGCACCTGCTCACCGGTCGGATGCTGCGCGGCAGCTACCAGGATCTTCACTGCGACATCTGGGGACCACGTACCGGTACCAGCCCGTACGGGTAGCCGCTGCCGTCGAGCCGCTCGTGGTGGTGCAGCACGGCGGCGCGGGCCTCGCCGAGGAAACCGATGCCGC
>NZ_JBEOXI010000527.1:0-2617 GCF_040296465.1 Streptomyces sp. NPDC002130 | reverse complement strand
GGCCCGAACAGCTCGGCTTCCACCCGACCGTGAACCAGGTGGTGCACGCCGACACGTTCGGTCCAGCCGTCCGCGAGCGGCGCGACCTCCTGGTAGCCGTCAAGCACCCGCTCCAGGTGGGGGCAGCCGAACAGGCGCAGCATCGCCAGGTCCGTCTCCCGGTGCCCGCCGTGCGCTGCCGGGTCGATCAGCCGGACGTGCCCGTCGGCCGCCCACAGCACGTTGCCGCTCCACAGGTCGCCGTGCAGCCGCGCGGGCGGCTCGGCGGGCCCGGCCAGCTCCGGCAGCCGCTCGCACAGACGCTCCACGACGGCCGCCTCGCCGGACCGGAACGTGCCCTGGTCGACCGCCCGCCGCAGATACGGCAGCACGCGCTGCCCGGCGTACCAGCGTGGCCAGTCGATACCGGGTTCGTTGCGCATCGGCGCGAGCCCGATGTACGCGTCCACCGGGCCGTCCGGCGGCGCCGCCCCGAACGCGGGCGCCCCGGCGGCGTGCAGCGCGGCGAGGTCCCGCCCGAACCGCACCGCGGCCGCACGGTCCGGCCGCCCCTGCGGAACCCGGTCGATGACCAGCCAGCCGTCCTCGTGCCCGTGCACCACCGGCACCCGTACGCTCCCGGCAGCGGCCAGCCACCGCAGCCCCGCCGCCTCGGCCCGGGCCGCCCCGGGCGCGTCGGACCGCTTGACGACCACGACCCGCCCGTCGTCGAGAGCGACTTCGGCGAGAGCCCCCGACAGCTGCCTCTCACCGCTGACCGCCCGCCCGGTGAGCCGGGTCGCCACATCGGAACGGACGGTCATACGAACTCCCTCTCAGCCCTCGGAACCACCGCGAGGCGGTGCGGAACATTCTGGATGCCCCCGTTGTGGTCACTTCTCCGTGTGCCTGTGCCTGTGCCGTTCGTCCGGGAGTCGATCGCAGGAGTGGACCAGTCGTATCCGACGGCCGTCGTACCGCACTTGACCGCTGTTTCGACTTCAGGGACATTCGCCGCGCGCCGGTCACGCGGGACGGTGAAATCCCGGCGCCGGGCGAAAGAACCGGCCATCGCCGGGGGAGCAGTCGGGTCATGACGAGTACACCGTTCCAGCGCACCATCGCCCTCCCGGCCCCCGTGTGCGAACAAGCCGCTCAGCATCTGGAGCAGGCCGCGCAGCGGGCCGTCGACGGGGCCGCGATCCCGCTGAAGGCGTTCCGCGAGGCCGCCGACAACGACTTCACCCTGCCGGTCACGGTCGTCGAGCAGGCGGCGGCCTGCCTGCTGGTCCTCGCCACCGAGACCGCCCAGACCGTCCGCCCGTCCGCCCTGCGCGCCGTCATCAGCGTCGCGCTGCGGCTGCGCGACGCCGTGCAGCTGGCCCACCAGCCCGCCCTCAGCAGCAGGTTCTGGTGAGCGGATCCCGGCCTGTCAGGCTCCGCGGAAGGCGACCTCGACCTGCCGGTGACGCAGCGCCTCCAGCGTGGAATGTTGCCGGCGGGCCCGTTCGATGAGCTCGTCGAGCTGCCGCCGGTCGAGACGTCCGTCCGTGGCGGACAGATCGCGCAGCGTCTCCCAGCCGGCCAGCTTGCCCTCCACCCCGAGCGCCAGGGCCTCCAGCTCCCACAGGGTGCTCAGCGGGGAGCGCCGTACCAGGCTGCCGTTGCTCTTCAGCCGCCCCACCTGCTCGGCGGCCCGGCCCGCGTAGACCTTGTAGCGGCGCACCGGGACGTCCAGGCGCCGCATGAGGTGGAGCAGGGCCGTCCGGTCCTCGGCGATCTCGTCGGCGACCGGGGCCAGCGCGTCGGCGAGCGCCGAGCCACCGCAGGAGCGCAGCAGGTAGCGCACCCGCGCGGTCCCGGCGGTGGCACCGGCGAGATGGTCGTTGAGGTAGATCCCCAGCAGGGACATGTCGGTGGCCGGGGCACGCTCGGCGCCCGGCGAATCCGCTCGCTGTTCCGTCATGACGCGACTCCTGTCGTACTCCGGTCCTGCTCAACGGTCACCGTCGTGGTGACCCGCACGAGACAGGGAGGGCGGGGTGTCGAGCCGGTCCCGAAGCGCACGGGTGGCTCGACCGGGGCGAGGGCGCCGAGGCTCTCGCCCTTGCAGGTCACGGTCGCCGAGGTGACCGGGTGCAGGTCCCGGGCGCCGTACCACTGGTGCCGTCCGGCCCGGGCACCGGCGTGGGTGTGCGCCCCCAGCAGCAGACGGGCGGGCCGGTCCCACAGCGCGATCCAGCCCGGGCGGACGGTGAGGCGCCCCGGGACGGCCCGCAGCGCCAGGCCCGGCAGGTTCCGGCGGCCGGTGCTGAACTGCAGGTGGAGCGGCGGGGCGGTGACGGTCCAGTGCCGGCGGTCGGTGATGCGTACCGCGACCGGTACGACCCGCACCTCGTCGAAGACATAGGTGCCGGCGACGAACTGTGCCGTCTCGCCCGTGGGCGCCAGCAGCAGCCGGTGTCCGTCGGCCCCTTCGAACATCACGTCACTGAACGGCCCGAACGGCGACCGCGGCCAGTGGCCGAGCACAACGCGGGCGCCGGACGCCGTGCCGATCCCCGCGATCCAGCCGTCGAAACGCAGCGAGCGCACCGGCGACCGGACGTCGGCGCGCCGGGCCGGACCTGCGGGTTCT
>NZ_JBEOXI010000526.1:0-2623 GCF_040296465.1 Streptomyces sp. NPDC002130 | reverse complement strand
CGGCGTGACCACTCCGACTCGGGGACCCGATCGCCCCAGTAGGTGCGGCCTGCCGCGTCGGCGGTGAACGTACTCGGGGTCGCCGACGACCTCGATGTTCTCGAAGCGGGGAAGCAACTCCTCCCACAGAATCCGCAGCTGCATTTCGGCCAGTCGATTGCCCATACACCGGTGTACACCGAATCCGAACGCGATGTGATTGCGCGCATTGGCGCGATCGATGATGAAATCATCAGGATTCTCGAAAACGCGTTCGTCGCGGTTACCCGAGGCGTACCACATCACCAGTTTGTCGCCCTTGCGGATGAATTGTCCGTTCAGAACGGTGTCGGCTTTGGCGATTCGGCGCATGTACGCCAATGGTGTTTGCCATCGGATGATTTCCGAGTTCATGTTGGGGATCAAATCGGGATTGGCCTTCAGTTTCTCGAACTGGTCGGGGAATTGGTTCAACGCAAGAACGCCACCGCTCATCGAGTTTCGCGTCGTGTCGTTGCCACCGACGATCAGCAGTACGAGGTTGCCCAGAAATTCCATCGGACGATCGATCAGATCCTTGGTGTCCTCGTTGCTCTGCAACATGGTGATCAGATCGAAACCGGACTCTTCCCCTACAGACCTCCTGGCTGCTTTGTCATGCCAGAGAGCGCTGAGGCCACGGGCCATGTCACGCATGCCTTCAAACACCTCGTCGTTGTCCGAGGGCCCACCGTTGGCTTGCTCCATCGAGGTTGCCAGATCAGACCAGTAGACGAGTTTGCGGCGTTGTTCGTAGGGGAAATCCAGAAGAGTTGCGAGCATCCGAGCTGTCAACTCGATCGAGACATTCTGAACCCAGTCGAACGGCTCGTTCAAGGGGAGGTCGTCCAGCACCTCCTGCACGCGTGATCGGATGAGTCCCTCCATCTCCCGGAGGTTCTTCGGTGCGACCACGCCTTGGACGGCAGCCCTCTGTCTGTCGTGGCGTGGTGGGTCCATCGCGATGAACATCTCGATATCGAGAAACCGGGGCGGGACGCCGATGACGATGAACGGCTCGGCGGAAAACAGCGCATGATTTTTGTCGACGGCCACGATATCGGCATGGCGCGTGACCGACCAGAACGGGCCGAACGGACTGTTGGGTTGGTAGTGAACCGGTGCCTCGTTGCGCACCCGTTCGAAGTACGACTGCCACCGCCCTTGTCTGTAAAGGAAGGGGTTACTGAGGTCGATGTCGGCGAGCTCGACATCCTCGACCGGTGGGATGGGACTTTCGACGAAGATCTTCTTGCCATTCGTTCCAGTCACCCACCGTCGGGTCTTGTCGTACAGATGAGCGCCCTGGATCTGCAGGCCTATCGGGATGGTCGACTGGACCTTGTCGGTGATCGACTCAGAAACTTTCATGCTGTCGTGCCTGCCTTTCGCATATCACAGTTGGAATTCAGGTGTTCGAACGATCAGGCCATCCCACGCTTCCGAGGCCACCATCTGGCACGACAACCGAGAAGTGGGTTCACGCTCGGGGTTCATCGCCAGCATCTCCTCCTCGTCGGCGCCGGACAGACCCACCTCTGTTGACCACTGCGGGTCGACGATCACATGGCAGGTGCCACAGGCCGTTTCCCCTCCACAGTCTCCATCGATCCCCGGCACAGCATTGTCGGTTGCAATCTGCATCAGCGATCGACCTTCGACCAGAGCCGCCTCGTGCTTCTCACCATCGTGGGCGACGAAAGTTACAGCTGCCATGTCAACTCCTCGTTTCCGGCGTGATTGAGGAAAGTGTCGTCGCGAACGCGGGTGACGGCTATGTTCGGTGGAGTCATAAACTTGTGAATTCGGGTCAAAGGGGTCACCGTGAAGCTGAGCGATGAGGGTGTGCCGCCGCTTGCGTTCGTGCAGTTGCTCGAACGCCGCGCACTCGACCCGGACGCCGCCGCGCGGCTTCGTGCGATCATGCACCGCGAAGGAACCAGTGAAGCGACGCTCATTCAGCATGACGTTCAGGCACCGATACGGTGGTTTCGGGAGGTCTACCCCGAACTCGATATCGCCCAGGCCACTCGACTCGGATTTGCGTTTGCCGAGCAGGCCCAGTTGACATCGTTCGGGCCTCTGAGTTCACCTTTGATCAGTGCTGGTTCGGTCGCCGAGATCGTCGATCTCCTGACATACCTGCCATTGATCTCCACGGCGTTGAAGTCGCAGTTCCATACTGGCGACTACGGTCTGATCGTCGGGCTCACTGCGCATACAGGCGATTCCGCACTGGACTGCTTGGTCATCACCTACGGTGGGTCGGCGTTACTACGACTGCTGGACATGCTCGCCGGTGACATATCGCCGGTGACACTCCATCTGAGCTGGCCGGAGCCGGCCGAGGTGGTGAGCCACGACGAAGGTCCGGGGTCGAATCGCCGATTCTTCGACGCTCCGATTTCCTTCGTCCACGTACCCGAGGACACCCTCAACAAGGCTTGTCGGTTCTCGGACCCTCTCGCATATCGACTCGCTATCGCTGATCTGCAACGAATACTCCCGTTCTTCACCATAGAGCTCATCCTCAGTGAGCTCATCACCAACGCCATCCGTTACGGCTCCGGACCGATCCACGTACGGCTGATCCGTGACCGCACGC
>NZ_JBEOXI010000525.1:0-2626 GCF_040296465.1 Streptomyces sp. NPDC002130 | reverse complement strand
CCGCGCGTCAGGGTTCGATACAGCGCGTTCCGCGACCCCGCGCCGGAAGGACACCGCCATGATCGGCATGCCGGAGATCGAAACCGCGGCCGGGCGAATCGCCGGGCACGTCGTGCGCACCCCGACCGTGGACAGCCCCGGGTTGTCGGCGCTGCTCGGTGCACCGGTCACCGTGAAACTCGAGCTGCTGCAGCGCACCGGCTCGTTCAAGGCGCGCGGGGCGACGGCGAAGCTGCTGTCGCTGGGCGAGGCCGAGCGGGCCGCCGGGGTCGTGGCGGTCAGCGGCGGCAACCACGGGATCGCCGTCGCGGTCATGGCCGCGGCCCTCGATGTGAAGGCCACGGTGGTGATGCCCCGCTCGGCACCCGCCCGTGCCGTGGAGATCGCGGAGGAAGCCGGCGCGTCGGTGCGGCTCACCGACGACATGGACGGCGCGTTCGCGCTCATGACGCGGCTTCAGCACGAGGGTCTGACCCTGGTCCATCCCTTCGACGACCCCGCGGTGATCGCCGGACAGGGCACGGTCGGGCTGGAGTTCGCCGCCGACGCCGGCGAACTCACCGACGTGCTCGTGAGCATCGGGGGTGGCGGCCTGATCGCCGGTGTCGCCGCGGCGCTGCGGGCGTGCCGGCCCGGCGTGCGGGTGTGGGGCGTGGAGACCGAGGGCGCCCAGGCCATGTCCGAGGCGCTGAAGGCGGGCGGTCCGCGGCCGGTCGCCCTGTCGTCGATCGTCTCCACCCTCAGCGCCCCGTCCGTGTCGCAGCTGACGTACGAGCATGTCTCCGCCCTGGTCACCGAGGTCCTCGTGGTTCCGGACCGGGAGGCCGTGCGGGGCGTGCTGGACCTGGCCGACCACGCCAAGGTGTGGGCAGAACCGGCGGCCGGCTGCCTGCTGCCCGCGGCCCGGCAGGTCCTGGAACGGGTCGGCGACGGAGCGCGGCTCGGTCTGGTGGTGTGCGGGGGCAACGCGACGACGGACGACGTGTTCGCCTGGTCGCGTCGCTTCGGGCTGCGCTGACGTTCCGGCCCCTCCCGGGAATCCCGTCGTGAAATTCATCGGAGGGCTTCGAGTTCAGACGCTGTACACGTCCGCATTTACCGCCGGTTACCACCAGGCCCGGGCGCGAATTGCCGAATCAACGGGCCGCGGCGGCCGAATTCCTCGCGCCAACCGCACCCGGGCTGCCGAGGTGAGCCGCACACAGCAGCGCCGGAGCCGTGAAAGGCCCTCTTTCTTCGCACACTTGATCCCACCCTTTGAACAAAAGACAGGAATGAACACGGAGTTGCGATCCGTTTGAACGCAGGCCGCCTCACCCCCCGTACTTCTGGAAAAGGTGAGAGCCAGGTTTCCAGCGAGGGATGGCCATGGGCAGGGCGCACGTCTCCACACACCAGTTGGTCGCCGGCCGGTACCGGCTGCTCGAGATCATTCATCGCGAGACCAACCGCATCTGCTGGTACGCCGAGGACACCGGGGCCGGTGAGATCTCCCGCCCGTGCCTCGTGACCCAGATCGGGCTTCCGGAGGACGCGTACGGGGCCGAGCGCCGCGCCGCCGCCCGCCTGCTGCGCACGACCGAGAACATGGCGCTGCTGTGCCCCGGCCGGATCGCCGCGGCCGTCGACGCGGTCGAGGAGGCCGGCGCCCTGTGGACGGTCACCGAGTGGATCGACGGCACCCCCCTCGGTGAACTCCTCTCCGAACAGGGCACGTTCAACTACGTGCGGGCGGCGCGGATCGGCCTGGAGCTGCTCGACGTACTGGACGCCGCGCACGCCGAGGGCATCACGCACGGCGAACTCAGCCCCGGCCAGGTGTTCGTGCGCGAGGACCACTCGGTCGTCGTCACCGGCTTCGGCCTGGCCGGCGCGACCCTCGCGCCCCGGCTGACGGCGCCCGCGTTCGCGTCCCCGGAGCAGGCCCGCGACCAGCGCATCGGCCCCGCGGCCGACCTGTGGGCGCTCGGCGCGATCCTGTACACGACGGTCGAGGGGCGCCCGCCCTTCCGGGACCGGGGGCGCCCGGAGAACACCCTGAAGGGCGTGGACCGGCTTCCGCTGCGCACGCCGGTGCGCGCCGGGCCGCTCACCCAGGTCGTGCAGGGGCTGCTCCGCAAGGACTCGCGAGAGCGGCTGACCCGCCCGGTGGCGCGGGAGGCGCTGACCCGCGCCCTCAGCGAGGACCCCGATGCCGCCCTGGCCGCGGCACCGGTCCCGCGGCTGCGCGGCGCCTATGCCGCGGTGCGGACGGGCAACCCGGCGTGGAGCAGACGCACCATGGTGGCGGGAACGGCCCTGGCCGTGGTCACGGTGGCGGTCGCCGTGCTCGCCGCGACCCAGGGGCTGCCCGGTACGGACGGCGGCAGCGAGGCGGCCGAATCCCCGGCCCGCCCCCCGGCCTCCGCCGCCACTCCCGGTGAGGGCACCGGCGGCGGCAGTGCCGAACCGTCCGGGGCGCCCAGCCCGCCCAGGTCCCCCTCCCCCACGCCCACTCCGTCCTCCCCGCCCTCCGCGCCGCCCAAGCCCACCCCCACAGGTACACCCTCCTCCCCGGCCACGGCCCTGCCGCCCGGGTTCCAGCGCTACCGGGCGGCGGAGGGCTTCTCCGTCGCGCTCCCCAAGG
>NZ_JBEOXI010000524.1:0-2646 GCF_040296465.1 Streptomyces sp. NPDC002130 | reverse complement strand
CGTCGAGATCTCCCCCCACCCGGTGCTGACGGGGGCGGTAGCCGACACCGTGCCCGGCGCCCTCGCCCTGGCCACCCTGCGCCGGGACGCCGACGCCAGCTCGCACGCTGCCGCGCCCTGCTCGCCACCGACGACCGCGAAGCCGACGACCTGTACCGGCGGGCGCTCGCCCTGCACGACGAGTCGGGCGGCGATTTCGAGCGGGCCCGCACCGAGCTCCTGTACGGGCGGTGGCTGCGGCGGCGTCGCCGGCTGCGGGAGGCCCGCAGCCGGCTCGGAGCCGCTCTGGTCGCCTTCGAGCGCTGCGGCGCCGGCGCCTGGGCCGACCAGGCGCGCGGCGAACTGCGCGCCAACGGAGCCGCGTCCGGGAAGGAGCCGACCACAGGGCTGTCGCGGCTGACGCCGCAGCAACTGCGTATCGCCCGGCACGTGGCCGAGGGCGCCACCAACAGGGAGGTCGCGCAGCGGCTGGCCGTCAGCACCCGCACGGTCGACTACCACCTGCGCAACGTCTTCGCCGCTCTCGGCGTGCGCTCCCGCCTCGAACTGGCCCGGATGGTCGACCAGGAGCTCCGCTGACCCCTGGGAATCTCGGTGCCCACAGGGAGAAGACGCCGCACACCTCTGGGGACCGACCGGACGGTATGCCATTCTTCGGAGCAGCACCACGCGGGTGACGACGGCCGTACGGCAGCGCACCCGCCGGACGCCGTTGCGCCCGGACGGTGCCGGGGCAGCCGGAGAGCCGAAGTCGGGGGAGGACCGCCATGCATCCTGCCGCACGCACACGTACGACGTTCCGCGCCGGGCCCACACGGGTTCCGCAGCCGCGGTCACGACGGATCCGGTCGCTGATCGACGCCGACGCGCTGCGCGTCCTGCACCGGTCGGCCCGCGTCCTGCTCGACGACCTGCCGGACCTGACCGACCGGCTGCTGGCGGTCCTGCGCGAGCAGGAGCCGGCGTACCGCTGTTCGCTGGAGGACGACCACGCCGCCACCTGGCAGGAGGTGTACCGCTCGTTGCGGTACAGCGTGACCTCGCTGCTCGACCCGCGCGGCACCCGTGAGGCCGCCCACCGCTGCACCTGGCGGATCGGTGTCACCCGGGCCGAGCAGGGGCTGCCCCTGGACGCGCTGCTGCACGCGTTCCGGCTGGGCGGGTCCCTGGTGTGGCAGCGGCTGGTGGAGGAGACCACCCGCTCGGAACCCGAGGACATCCGGCTCCTCGTGCACGTGGCCACCGACGTGTGGAACTTCGTCGACGAGCACTGCACCCTCGTGGCGGACGCCTACCGGCAGGCCGAGCGGCAGCTGGCCTGGCGGCGCGAGAACCGGGTGCGGTTGCTGGCGGCGGCCCTCCTGGACGGCACGAGCCGGATCGCGGACCTGCCCGAGACCGCCGAGCGACTGTGTCTGCCGGAACACGGCCGGTACGTCGTCGTCGCGGTCGCCGGCGGCCGGTCCCAGGACCCCGATGGCGTCCGGACCACCGCTCTGCCGCCCGGCGGCAGCGCCTACTGGCACCCGGGAGCGGAGGTGGACTACGGCA
The DNA here is from genome assembly GCF_040296465.1 of Streptomyces sp. NPDC002130. Classification (NCBI taxonomy): domain Bacteria; kingdom Bacillati; phylum Actinomycetota; class Actinomycetes; order Kitasatosporales; family Streptomycetaceae; genus Streptomyces; species Streptomyces sp. NPDC002130. The sequence continues at coordinate 1,095 of NZ_JBEOXI010000524.1, read as the reverse complement.
TCGTCCCGGTCGGCGAGGAGGACGACGAGGCCGCTGCGGCGCAGGTCCCGCCCTCCGACGGACCGGCCGGATGCCGGATCGGCGTCGGCAGCGCCGTGACGGGGCTCGCCGCCGTCGGCGACGCCCGGCGCCTGGCCGACCTCGCCCTGGACCTCTGCCCGCCCGAGGGCGGCACGGTCCGCCTCACCGACCACCTGCCCGAAGCGCTCGTCCTCTCCTGCCCGGAGCTCGGCGCGACGCTCACCGAGCGCGTACTCGGCCCCCTGCTGCTGCTCGACCCTGCGGACCGGGACGTACTGCTGGACACCCTGGTCGCCTGGTTCGCCTGCGAGGGTTCCGCCCAGCGTGCAGGTGAACGGCTGTACTGCCACCGCAACACCGTCCTGAACCGGTTGCGCCGCTGCGAGCAGCTCATCGGCCGCTCCCTGGCGCGCCCGCACGACGTGGTGGAGATCAGCCTCGCGCTGACGGCGCGTCGGCTGCTGCACGGCGCTCCCGCGCGGCTGACCGGGACGTAAGAGCGGCCCTCCCCTCCGGCGAGGCTGACCGGGAGGCCCCAGGGCGCTCCCGCGCGGCGGGCTCGCGGCGCGTCCCGCACCCGTCACTCCGCGACGACACATCCCACTGTCCCCTGGCTCCCGGCCCGCGTCGCCGCCCACCGGCTGTCGGCCCGAGGCGCCCCCACATCCGCCGGCCGGCAGCGCCGCCCGCTCACCGCCGGCCCGCGGCGCCGTCCACCGGACCTGCGCGCCGATGCGCCCCCACATCCGCCGGCCGGCAGCGCCGCCCGCCCACCGCCGGCCCGCAGCGCCGTCCACCGGCCGACGCACCGGGGCCGTCCACCGGACCTGCGCGCCGATGCGCCCCCACATCCGCCGGCCCGCAGCGCCGCCCGCTCACCCCCGGCCCGCGGCGCCGTCCACCGGACCTGCGCGCCGATGCGCCCCCACATCCGCCGGCCGGCAGCGCCGTCCACCACCGCCGGCCGGCAGCGCCGTCCACCACCGTCGGCCCGCAGCGCCGTCCACCGCCGAAGGCCCGCAGCGCCGCCCACCACCGAGGGCCCGCGGCGCCGCCCACCACCGAGGGCCCGCA
>NZ_JBEOXI010000523.1:0-2656 GCF_040296465.1 Streptomyces sp. NPDC002130 | reverse complement strand
GGCGCCTCCACTGGCCAGCGAGATCTCCCACGATCGCCCGCTGCCTGTGTCTATTGCCGCAATTTCCCGTACCGGGCGCTCGCCGTTGTCGGTCGCTGCGGTATTGACGTGAACAACAAACAGATCGCGACCGCTGTTGCCGAACGGTGAAGGAGTTGCCATGGCGTGGAGGGTAGCTGCCAGCATGGACTGGATTGCGATCCTTGCCGATGCGGCATTGTCGATCTGAAGTGTCGAAATCAGTTGTTCTGTGTAGGGGACCGACGATCAGGATAATCGGCGAGGACTGCGGTGGTGAACGCCTGATACTGGGACTCCGCGAAGTCGGCGAAAAGAGTAGCGACCGTCCCGTCGTATGGCTTGCCCTCGATCGTGATTGTTGTTTTCGGCGGGCCCTCGCCAATAGTGGTGTGTCTCTCCAGCGCTCGATGAGTGACCTGGTCCCGCACCAGTTTGAGGAGTCTGAACTTGTTATCGCCCATTAAGGCCTGGCGCCACCGTTCCTGGCCTTCGTGGAGCTGCACACCGTTCTTCCTGATCGCCTCCCTCAGGTGTTCCAGGTCAGACTCGCCATGGGGATCGAACCGCCCTGCTCGTCGCAGTCGATACGCAGCAGCTGCGCAAAGATCGAGGCAAGTCAGGGCCGTGCGCGAGGCAAAATCGATCGGGGCTAGTTGTAGGACATCGAATTGCTCGGGTGCGAAGCGTTCATGGATGTACGTGTCACCCTTGGGGCCAGCCATCTCTTGCGCCAGTCCCGCAGCTATGCGAGTGAACCCCACTTGAAAGGCAGCTGAGGCAATCAGTGCTGAAGCGGCCTCATAGTCTGCGGGGAGTGACTTGAGGCGATCCGAAACAGTGTTTGAGATCGTCAACAGGCGAACGTCGTCACTCGGTCTGCTCATCCCTAATTCTCTCGCACGTGACGAGTGGATATGTAGAAAATGGGAAAGCGAAAAGGGCCCCACCTTTGGACGGTGAGACCCTTCCCTGGCCGTGCGGTTCATTGTTTGACTGCTGACCTTGTGCAGAGTTGAGGTCAGGGGAGTCAGGCGGTCACTTTCGCAATCGCGTCGCGGAAGTGGTTGGTCAGATCCTGGAGGGCGGTCGTTCCAGCGGAGTCGATGACCATTTCTCCGTAGCTCTGGTGAGCTCCGGAACCGATGAACGAAGCGAACTTCAGTCCTTCAGTCCCGATCTGTGCCAGTGCATCGGCGCCGTCAGAACCTGCCAGCGCGGTGAGATTCGAAGCGAGCCCACCAAGGTCCCCTGTCTGGGACTGCTGAGTTAGCTGCTGGCCGGTCGCCGACGATGCGGACGCTGCTCCGAGTTTGGCCGGATCAGTCTTCTGTCCACCCCCGAGCGTGCCTACCGCGATCTTCGCGAAGTCGAGGATGTGGGGGAGTGCACCCAGACCGGCTCCGATGACATCGCCGGTTTCGATCGCGTGCCAGAGCTGCTTCTGCAGTTCGCCGGCGGAGTTGGCCAAACCGATGATATCGAGGTTGCCGACGAGTCCGACGATCATCGACACGATCTGAGCGGTACCGGACGGGTCGGGGATCATCGCGATGAGTGATGCTGCGGTCTTGTAGTCCAGTCCTGCAGCGAGCTTGACGAGTGGTTCGAAGAGAACATTGATTCGGTCGAACTCGGCGTGCACCGCCTTGACCTTCGCCATGGGATCGAGCGCGGGATCGAGAACGATCTGCGGGATCCGAGTCGTGAAGATGTCGGCGACAGCTGGAATGTTGTTGGCCAATGCGAAGGCATTCGTCCCGATGTGGGTGACCTGATCGATCAGGACACTCGGCTTGATGATCGAGAGCGCGTTCGCGGCAACGGAGAGCCCATCCGCCGGGGTGGACGTCAAAGGTGAAACCTGATTGGCGAGAGCATCGACGGAAGCCTGCAACTGCGGCACCTGCGCCGCGCCTGTGGCTCCCTGGACTGCCTTCGTTATCGAATCGGCGGCCTTCAATGCGCCGGCCACATCGATACCCTTGACCGTCTCGACGATCTTGCCGGCCGTGAACTCGGGCGTCGATGCGTCCGCTGACTTGAGTGATTGTTCGACGGCGGGATTCTGAGTCACCCACTTGGTCGTATCCGCTACAGGGACCAGAGTGTTTGCAATGTCGGATGCCGCTGCGCTCACGCTGGCGAGGTCGGGAGAACCAGACTGGAGCTGCTTCTGCAGAGTGTCGACGTTGCCGGCAAGGCCCGGGAGATCAACCTTCGAGTAGTCCGAAACCAGGGCGTTCTGCAGGGTCGCTGTGTTGGGCTGAGAGCCATCACTCTGCTGTGGACCGGATGCAGTAGGGGGCTGTGAAAGTACTCGGCCGAGACCGGCAAGTAACCCGTCCTTGTTGCTGTTCGTCGAGCAGTAGAGGTCGTCAGGTGCGCAGTACGACCGCGTTACCGAGGCTGTCTTTCCGAATCCGCCTGGCCGCGCCCACGCCTTGAAGCCGGCAGTTGCGTCCTTGACGTGCAGTCGCAGAATTGCGTTGACGTAGAAGTTCGCCCAGGCGGACAAAGCCTTGCGATGCCACGGCCAGTCACCCGTACACCGACAAGGAGGGCGCCCCGCGCCATCAGGAGACGTCCCTCTACCGCGCACCCTCCGGCGCCTGGGTCTTCGCAGCAGGAACGTTCG
>NZ_JBEOXI010000522.1:0-2680 GCF_040296465.1 Streptomyces sp. NPDC002130 | reverse complement strand
GATCGCTCACCGTCCGTCGCAGCTGCCCCAGTTGGGAACCGTGCTCACCGAGGGCACTGCGCAACTCGGTGGTCAGCCTCCGCCCATGGGTAGCCGTGTGCGGTGAGGGCGTCCGCGAGGCGCCGCCAGTTCAGGCCGCAGTGCTCCCGCGCCAGTTCGAGGCTGTCCGGGCCGAGCAGGACGAGCTGCTTGCCGTCCCGGAAAAACACGGAGATCTCGTCGCGGGTGAAGTCCTGGACGCTGTCCCGGACGGTCAGGGTCACGTGGGTGTCGCGGACGCGGACGGACAGCGACTCGTGCGCCGCCGTGAAGCCGAGCAGCAGGCCGCCGAGCACGCCCACCGCGGTCGTACCGAGGGTGAGGGCGGGTTCCGGGACCGATGTGAGCAGTTCGGCCGGGCCTTCGAGCGGTGCCCACGGCAGGGCGAGCAGCAGGCGTGCGAGGAGCGGGAGCACGGCGCCGGCCACGGCACCGCAGGCGACGCAGAAGAGCACGATGGCCCAGGCCGGTTCGGCGAGTTCCGTCGCCCTGCCCGCCTGCGAGCGGGGGCTCTTCCGCATGGGAACGTTCCTTGCTTCCTCCATACGGCCAGTCTCTTCGGCAGCCGTCCGCCCTGTCGTCAGCCGTTGGTCTACGCGCCCGCGACTTTGGTCGCCCGCCGGCCCCGCGGGCCCGCCTCCCCGGCTCACGGGTGCATCCGCGCCCCCTTCACCACCTTGTCCACCGCGTTCTTCGGGCCGTGGACCGCGAGCCCCACGAGGTCCAGTTGCGCGGTCGGCACGACCCGCACGGCGGCGCGGTTGTCGCGGTCGTTGCCCGTGGCGAAGAGGTCTGAGGTGAAGATCGCGCGGGGCAGGGCGCGGGAGAGGGCACGGGTGTGGGCGGTGGTCAGGGTTTCCTTGGTGGCCTCGAAGACCATGACCGGCTGGCGGAACATGGGGAGGTAGGGCACGCCGTCCGCGTCCGCGTACGGTTCGCCGATCACCTCGGGAATCTGCGTTCCGAGGCCGCTGACCAGGAACGATGTCACGTTGAGGCGCTGCCAGGGTTCCAGGTCCGCGCGCAGCAGCACGGCGATCTTCGTGTCGAAGCGGATCGGCTCCGGGGAGGGTTCGGTGTCCATGCTCCGAGCGTGCCCGCCGGCCTCCGCCGGGGTCTTGTACGTTCTTTGCATGGCCTCCGAGTCCTCCCGGATCGTCTCCGCCTGGCGGCCCGCCGTCGAAGGTGTCGTCGAGGTCTTCCACGCGCGGTTCACCGAGTACGCGTATCCGATGCACGTCCACGACTCCTGGACGCTGCTGATCGTCGACACCGGCGCCGTGCGGTACGACCTCGACCGGCACGAGCACGGCACCCCGCACGACACCGTGACGCTGCTGCCGCCGCATGTGCCGCACAACGGCTCCCCCGTCACCTCCGAGGGCTTCCGCAAGCGGGTGCTGTACCTCGACGGGACGTACCTCGGGGACGAGTTCATCGGGGCCGCCGTCGACCGGCCCGATCTGCGCGATCCGCTGCTGCGGCGGCGGGTGGGCCAGGTGCACGGCGCGCTGGGGCGGCCCGGTGAGGAACTGGAGGCCGAGAGCAGGCTGTTGTTCGTCGGGGAGCGGTTGCGCGGGCATCTGCGCGACGAGTCCGCTGTCGCTCGGCCGGCCGATCCCGTGCTCGCCCGGCGGCTGCGCGAGTTGCTCGACGAGCGGATCGTCGAGGGCGTCGTCCTGCGCGAGGCCGCGGGGCTGCTCGGCGCACATCCCGCCCATCTGGTACGGGCGTTCAGCGCGGCCTACGGCATCGCCCCGCACCAGTATCTGACGTCCCTGCGCGTGGGGCGCGCCCGGCGGCTGCTCCTGGAGGGGCGCTCACCGGGCGATGTGGCGGTGGCGGCCGGGTTCTACGACCAGTCGCACCTCACCCGGCACTTCCGGAAGCTGGTGGGGGTACCGCCGGGGCGTTACCGGGCCGGTTAGCGCTCGGGGCGCTGGGTCAGGTGCGCGAACGCGTCCAGGTTGCGCGTGGACTCCCCCCGCGACACCCGCCACTCGTACTCCTTGCGGATCGCCGAGGCGAAGCCCAGCTCCAGCAGGGTGTTGAAGGCGCCGTCGGAGGCCTCCAGGACCTGGCCGAGCAGACGGTCGAGCTCGTCGGCGGTGACGGCGGACAGGGCGAGGCGGCCGGTGACGTAGACGTCGCCGTGCCGGTCGACGGCGTAACTCACGCCGTAGAGCTTGAGGTTGCGTTCCAGGAGCCAGCGGTGGACGCCCTGCTCGTTCTCGTCGGGGTGGCGGATGACGAAGGCGTTCAGCGACAGGGAGTGGCGGCCGACGAGCAGGGAGAGCGTCGTCTTCAGCTTGCGGGTGCCGGGGAGCTGCGCGACGTACGTGCCGGGCCGGGGGCTCTCCCACTCCAGGTCGGCGTCCTTGAGCACTGACTCGATGACCTGGGCCGCGCGCTGTTCCTGATCGGTTTCACCCATGCAGCGAGCGTACGCGACGGCGGTGTGCCTGCATCGCGGCCGTGTAGACGTCGGCCGTGGCGGCGGCCGCCGTGTCCCAGCCGAAGGACTGGGCGTGGCGGGCCGCCTGGTCGCCCAGCCGGGGCACCAGCTGCGGGTCGTCGGCGAAGTCGCGCAGCACGCGCGCGTAGTCGGCCGGGTCGTGGCCGCGGACGCCCCCACCTGGGT
>NZ_JBEOXI010000521.1:0-2699 GCF_040296465.1 Streptomyces sp. NPDC002130 | reverse complement strand
GGTGGTGATCGGCGGCCTCGCCGCGGTCGCGCTCACCCGCCGGGACGCCGGGCGGTTCGTGCGCAACCAATGTCTTCGAAATATCCCTTGCCTCGTGCAGCTTCCCCGGAACATCGGGTGCAGCACGAAAGACTCGCTGAACCTGTCGCCATGACTCAGGTAAATGGTCGACGTCGACGGGCTCACTAACTGATCCTCTGCCATAGGGAACCTGTCGAAGAACCGCCTGAAGGGTGCGCAGGTCACCCTCAGCACTTGGAAGGATGATTCCGACTTGCCCTGAATCCCGCTGGGCCGTCACGGTATCGACCCGGCGTAACGCCGGATCCTCTTCTGCTATTTCGAGTAATTCGACCTCAAAACGGCGTGGTGCGCCCAGTAGCGCCACTCGGACGTGCCCCTCGGGAATCGGCACCCGAAGAATGCTGCTCATCTGACGAGCAATCCCTGAATGCCCACTCAACATCAGTTCTAAGATCGCGCGTCGGTTGTTCCGCAATTCTTGACGTTCTTCGTCTGTCCGCCTGAGATGTTCGCTCAGCAGGAGCACGGCCGTATCGACGAGGGAGGTTTCAATGGCGGCCAGAGTGGTGGACCTACCCAGTGTCAGGTAGCCGCGAGTCTGCCCCGGAATTCGCAGTGACCGAATAGATACCGATTGGTCCGGCATGTTGATCGACATCGCCGCGTTTCGAGTGAGTCGGGCTAAGCGAGGTAACTCCGCCTGAACGAGTCCCAGATGGGCACGGGCAGCTTCCGGACTGGCAGCACGGAGATCGCCTGTCTCGCTCAGAAGCAAGACCCACCCACCTATCGATCCGACGAGGGATTCGAGGATGTGCCGAGCACCCAGTGTCGCAACGGAGGCTTGAACGAGATCTCGGTGAGCACGCGCGGTAGCTTCGACGGAGTCAGCGATTTGTCCCGCCGCTCGTGATGCTCGAACCAGTCGTTCCGGCATCGAACCTCTCTACCTGCATGTTTCCGCGCGACCAAGAAGTGCTATTGCACTATCTTCGCGCCGGAGCAGTATGGAGTAAAGATATCCGAGCATCATCTGGAAGAACAATGGCCCACTCTCACGCTCTCCTGCGGGCGCAGACGTCGAACTCTGCCAGGCCTGCTATGCAGATCCTGCAGGCCGGAGACCATCAAGTACTGATGCAGTACGGCGCCAACGAGATGGATATAAAACTGAACTTTAGAGCACAAGCACTGCAACAAGCGCTATCGGGTGAACCTGTCGCCGGAATCCGTGAAACCGCAGTCGGCTTCCGGTCAGTGCTGATCACCTTCGACCCATCCAGTATCTCCCGAACCAGCCTTCTCGACGAACTCGTCGAACGTGAAGAATCAGTGCCGAATCTTGATTCGCTCGTACTTCAAAGTCGAACGGTCACTATGCCAATCGCTTTCGACGACGCGATGACCCGTGCAGCAGTGGAGCGCTATCGCATCAGCGTCCGTAGTGACGCGCCGAATGTTCGCGACGGCGACAACATCGACTACATCGTCCACTGCAATGGACTACTCAGCAGAGAGGACTTTTACGACACGTTCACGGAAGCTACCTGGTGGACGGCATTTATTGGCTACTTTCCTGGCCTGCCATTCCTATATTCACTCGATCCATGCACACAGCTGTCGGCTCCGAAATACAACCCGGCGAGAATGTGGACTGCCGAAGGATGCCTCGCCCTTGGAGGTCCGTGTGTGGCGATCTATCCCATGTCTGTCCCCGGCAGCTACCAATTGTTCGGACGCACACTGCCAGTTTGGAATCGCGTATTCTCCGCCGATCCCGCCGACGACGTACCGGCACCCGCTGCCGCCAGATCGAACGTCCTTCGGACCGCCGACCGAGTGAATTTTTCCCGAGTTAGCGAGCCGGAGCTGTTGGCCATGCGATTGGAAGTCTTCGAAGGTACGTACTCCTACCCCGCGGCGCACGACAACTTCGTAGTCTCCGAATACCTGAAAGGTATTGCACCACTGACTTCCGTTGCAGAATCGATCGCGGGCAAACGGCACATTGCGGCGAGTCGAGCCGAGATCCCGTGAGCCCTCATCCCGCACTAGAGATCATTGAACCTGGAATGCAGACGACCGTCCAAGCGTGGCCCGGCAGGCAAGGTCTGACCGGCCTCGGGTACTCCGATGCCGGCCCCATGGACCACCTTTCCTTCCGAATCGCGAATATCCTTGTAGGCAACCCTGCCGGCCTACCGGCGTTAGAAGTTCCCCGCGTCGCGATATCGGTGGCGTTTCTCGTCGACACCAGGAACCAATCGCGGTGACGCCGGCTCAGAGAATCCCACGTCTGGTCATCGCCGAAGCGATCCATCACGTATTGCCTCGACGTCTCGCTGAGCCGGTATCGCGCAACCCGCCCTTCGACATCTGGGATCACAATCGATTTCTCGACCAGCCCAGCGATGAGGTCGACCAACTCTTGCTGAAGGACGATTGTGGAGCAGATCGACTCTGCCGCATCGAGATCGAATGATCCCTCGAATATCGCCAGTCTGCTCCACAAAGCTTGCTCAGATGCGAAGCACGGGTCAAAACTCCAGCCAGGACACGTAGAGAGCGTCTGGTGTCGGGCTGGCCCTGCCCTGTTACCTAGCGACATCAGTCTGTACCGCCCCCGCGCACGCCGCGGGTGGTGACACGTCCCCGCTGGTCATCGGGCACCGGGG
>NZ_JBEOXI010000520.1:0-2727 GCF_040296465.1 Streptomyces sp. NPDC002130 | reverse complement strand
GCAGCGATCGAGACCGGGACTCACTATCTCGACATCTGCGACGACTGGGAACCGGCCGTCGACATGCTGGAATTGAATTGCGCTGCCAGGGAAGCCGGAATCTGTGCGGTAGTCGGCATGGGCGCAAGTCCCGGGATGAGTAACCTCCTGGCCGCGATGGCAGTCTCGCGATTGGACGTGGTCGACGACCTGTACACAGCCTGGCCGGTTGATGTCGAAGGCGAGGACGAGTCGGTAGACACATTGAGTGCAGCCGCCGTTCACTGGATGCAGCAGATCAGCGGCAAGGTGCCGGTCGTTCGTGCGGGACGAATCGTCAAAGAAGCACCGTTGCGTTCCATTGCACTGGAACTGCCCGGCGGACGCCGCGGAAACGCTTACGTGGTCGGGCATCCGGAGCCGGTGATGTTTCATCGAACCTTCCGCCCCTCAGGTCATTCGGCAAATCTGATGGTGATCACACCGGAAACCGTTGCGTTTCTCGACGTTCTACGTTCGGATATCGACAAGGGCAGAATCGATCTCGACTCGGCCGCTGAAGAATTGGGCAAGCCCTCGCTCAGCCGGATGATCCGTGCTGCGCCTCGCATGCTCACGCGCGCCGACCACGGATCCTTGCCGTCGTTCTTCGCCTCGGCCACAGGGGTGCTCGATGGACGAAAGACGCGCGTCGAGGCACGGATCGCTGATGATTCACCGGTATCGGAGTTGCTGTCGGACATGGCCGGTGCAACCGGAATCCCCTTGGCGCTCGGCCTTGCTCAGGTGGTGTCGCGGCTGGCCGACGGAACGATCTCTGATCGGGTCGGTGTGCACTCAGCTGAGCCTGATCGCCTGCGGCGCCCTCGGAGAATCGCTGACGAGCGTGATCGTCCCGAAGGTCGAGTCCGCCGACGTGCCTATCGGATCGCCGATGCCGCCGCCTTCAACGGCCGGCCTTCTCCTGCACAAGCTCGGTCTCACACTCGCTGATCGCGACGCGCAGATCGCGGGTATTCGCGAGTGGCTCAAGACGAATGAGCCGACGCCCGGGTTGGTGCGGAACCTCAATCGCCGTGGTTTCGGCGACGTCTTGACTGACTGAATCCACTCTCGGGTCGTTGCCGTAACCCTCTGATCAGAAATTCGGTAGATACAGTTATCTCTGTCTACCGTTCAGAGGAGCTCAGGATGACTGCACCAACCGCCCCGGCGGGGGACAAGCCGCTACCCACCGGATGGCGCGGGCCCGTGCTGCCGTTGAACACACCGTCAGGTGACATGCGGCAGTTCATGCTCGCCGACGGCGCCGAACCTGCGATCCGGCCGCTGCCAGTCGCTCTCTCCGCGCAGGACGAGATGTGGGACAACCATGAGGGTTCCCGCGTCGTCGGGCTCGTCACCCGAGCCTGGGTCCAGGATGGGCATCTGTGGGCAGAAGGGCCGTTGGACCTCGACGACACGTTCGGCGCCGAGTACGCCCGCAAACTAGGTAACGGGTTCGCAGGCTGGGTATCCGCCGACCTGTCCGACATCTCACTCGAAGAAATCCCACTGCGGTCCGACAAATCAGAGTGGGCGCCGCACAGGCAGAACAAGAACATTAGGCATACGACTTTCGACTGACCTGAACGGTAAGAATTTTCAGCTCCACAATCGGGAGGGACGAGCGGGACGCTTTCGGATCGCCGGGGGCGATGCTGGTAATCCGTTAAGCCCGAGCCGAACAGCAGTGGCGGACGCTGGTAACTCAGCCTCATTGAAGGTCGCACACCCACAAACAATCGGATTGCGATGTTGCCCGACGCTATCTGCGGGCTGCGGAAGACCGCGAGTTACTGGCCCAGTACCTGGGTGAGTCCATGATCTGGTGCGGCAGAGCGCGTGGTCGGGTGTAGTGCCACCGGAGAGTGGCCAAGTCGGGCGCAGCTGTGACCTCTCGACCGTCGCCCGGGCCCGGCACGATTCCGAGCGCCATCAATAACATTCCAGTTGAGGCACCCGGCATCGGTGCGCGAAAGTCGTAGCTGATCCTTCTCTATCCACTGTGTGAACGGCGTTGTTCGACGGTCAACGCGAGGGCCGTGACAGCTAGGTCGCTGGTGCTTGTGACATCGAGCCCAGTGAGGGTGGTGAAGTCCCGAAGGCGTCGGCGCACCGTGTTTCGGTGCCTGTGTGTGCGTTCGGCGATGTTCGCGATAGTTCCCCCGTACGCGACCAGGTCGCCGACAGTCTCCAACAGAGCGGTGCGCTCGTACTCGCTCAGCATTTGTAGTGGACCGAACACTGCCTTGTGCACAGCATCGGCTACTTCGGCGTTTCCAGCTGCGATAGTGTGCAACCAGGTCTCGCGCACATGGCGCACCCCTGGAGTGACTCGGCCTTCGACTGTGGTCCGAGCAAGGCGAATTGCGCCAGGAACGTGTGCGAGTCCCTCGGCGTCCACCACGGTGCAGACGTGGTCCTCCAGTGCGACAAGATAGTCGATGAGGTTGGTTCTGGTATTCGGACGGTGAACGATCGCACGTAACTCATGTCCGTACCAACCGAAATGGTGAGCGATGCCGCTGGAACTCAATCGATGGGCGCAGCCGCCGATTAGCTCGGGTTGGGGAACGCCAAAATCCCCGACAGGACACAGGAATGTACCCGACCGTGGCGCGGTCCGGACGACAGGCCCTGGGTCAGGGCGCGAGGATCACCGAGCGCGTGAGGTGGCGCGGTCGGTCGGGGTCCAGTCCGCGGGAC
>NZ_JBEOXI010000519.1:0-2734 GCF_040296465.1 Streptomyces sp. NPDC002130 | reverse complement strand
GACACCGGCGGCACGGGCCAGTTCGAGGTCGAGGGCCTCGCGGCGGATGCGCTGGTCGATGTAGAGGCCGCCGCGCATGACCCACCCGTGCACCCCGCACCCGGCGCCGAGAAAGGGACCGACCATGTCGCTCGAAGTCACCCGGGCCGAGCCCCACCCGCACGAGGCCCGCCGGCGCCTCGAACACGCCCGCACCTCCCGGCTGGCCCAGCTGCGTGCCCTCGACGAGAGTGAGCGCGGCCCGGAGGATCACCTGCTGTCCGCGCAGAAGACCGCGATGCAGCGGGCCCTGGAAGAGATCGAGGAAGCCTTCACCCGCATCGACGACGGCACCTACGGAATCTGCGTGGGCTGTGCGAAGCCCGTGCCCGCCGAACGACTCGAGATCCTGCCGTACACCCGCCACTGCGTCGCCTGCCGGCGCCGCACGGCCTGACCCCGCCCGTACCGACCTCCTACGCCCTGCCGCAAAGGGGTGACGTGGTGAACCACCAGACCGTCGACGAGAGCACGACGCACCTGTCGGCCGAGGACCTCGCCGCGCTGCGCGAGAACCTCCACGAGCAGCGCCTGTTCCGCCAGGAGCAACTGCGCCTGCTCGCCGGACCGGTCGCCTCCCGGGCCGAGGACCGGCTCCGGCAGCGGGCCGCCGCGCAGACCGAGGTCCGCGTCAAACTCGCCGCCTCCGCCCGCATGGTCCTCACCGACGTCGAAGCGGCCCTCACCCGCATGAACGAGGGCTCGTACGGCCCCTGCCACCTGTGTCGGCGCCCGATCGAACGGGAACGGCTCATGATCGTGCCGCAGGCCCGCTACTGCGCCCGCTGCCAGCAGGTGAAGGAGGCACAGCCATGACCGGCACCCACGACCTGCCCGGCGACGCCGCCCGTCACCGGCCGTGGCCCCTGTGCCGGCGCTGCTGCGGCATCGCGCTGGACCTGGGCAGCGCCCGCACCCGCGTCTGGATCGCCGGCAAGGGCACGGTCGTCGACGTACCCACCGTCACCTTCCCCGGCACCGGCGCCGTCCACCCCGTCCAGCGCGGCACCATCGTCGACACCCCGGGATGTTCCCGGATGCTGCGGCGCCTGCTCGGCCACCGGCTGCCCCGGTTCACCCGCCCCATGGTCATCGTCACCACGCCCGTCCTGGACGGCGTCGCCTACCGCACCCGGGCCCGCGCCGCCGTCGAGGTGCTGCGACCCCGCAGCGTCCTGACCGTCCCCAGCGCCCGGAGCATCGCCCTGGCCGCCGACGCCGACATGTCGCGGCCGCTGGTGGTGGTGGACATCGGAGCCCACCTCACCGAGGCGGTGCTCCTGTGCGACGGCGCCGTCACCGACGCGCACCGGACGGCCGTGGGCACCAGCGACCTCGGTGAGACGACCACGCCCGAGCAGATCGTCGAAGCGGTGGTCGCGATGCTGACCGCGATCCGCCGCCACGACCGCACCTCGCTCGCCGCAGGAGCCCTGCGGCGCGGCATCCTCCTGGCCGGCGGGGGAGCCCTGCGACCCGAGATCACCCACGCCCTCACGGCCCGGCTGAAGGCACCGCTGCGCATCGTCCCGGCCCCGCACACCGCGGCCGTCCGCGGCGCCGCCAGGTTCCTGCAGGCCGCCCACACCCACCCCTCGACCTGCGGGCCCCTGCCGCCCGTTGCCCGCCCCCGCTAGCCGCACACGTCCCCCCACCTGGTCGGCACCACCCCGCATGCGCCGCGTCCACCGCTGAAAGGAGGACCATGCCCGGCCATACGTCCCCACCCCCGCCGCCGCGGGAGCTGCCCCGGGTCATGTTCTGGCGCCTGCGGCGCAACCCCCTGCGCCGCCGCGGCGATGTGGTCCAGGCGTGGATCGGCCTGGGGCTGACCCTGGTGGTGCTGGCGGCCACCCCCCTCGCCCTGTTCCTCGTCGGCGACGCCGCCCACCGCCACTACGCCCGGACCGCCGAGCACCAGGCAGCCACCCGCCACCACACCACCGCCGTACTCGTCGAGGACGCCCGTGGCCACCCCGAGCCCGGCTCGGCCGAGGCGAAGCGGACCGTCTACCCGACCAAGGTCCGCTTCACCGACCCCCAGGGACGCACCCACACGGCCCATGCCGATGCCCAGCCCGCCCTGCCCAAGGGCAGCACCCTCCGCGTCTGGGCCGGCACCGACGGCAAGCTCACCGACCCGCCCCTGAGCCCCGATCAGATCCGCAGCCGAGCCATGGGCTCCGCCTTGATCGCCGTCCTGGGCGTCCACGCCGCGGCAGCCGTCGCCTACGGCACGGCCCACCGTGTCATCCAGCACCACAACCTGGCGGCGTGGGAATCCGCCTGGGCCGCGACAGCCCCTCGCTGGACGACATCCCCGTAGCCGGAGTCAGGCGTGGTGCTCCTCCGCGGCGGGACCGACTCGCAGATGGCTTTCCTGCGGACGCAGAGCGCTCCCGGCACCGGCGTCAGCGCGGGATGCCCAAGGCGTCGAGGCGCTGGTGCATGACCGCCGCCGGGAGGCCGGGGTTGCCCAGGGCCCGGGTGGCGAGCTCCGGGTCGTCGCAGCTCTTCAGGATGAGGTCGACGGGCAGGGCGGGGTGCGCGGCGGCCATGCCACGCACCCGTGCGTCGGGATCCGCGAGCAGCCGGACCACCACATCGGCAGGAGCGTGCCGGTCGAGTCCCACCAGCCACCTCTTCTCCGGGTCCGGGTCGTCGGCGAAGCGCCGACCGGCGTCCCCGCGTGGGA
>NZ_JBEOXI010000518.1:0-2743 GCF_040296465.1 Streptomyces sp. NPDC002130 | reverse complement strand
CCGGGTTCTGTGGGACGGACGCCCCGGCCTGTGGGACGGACGCCCCGGTCCGCGGACGGACGTCTAGGTCTGCTGTAGTGACGCGAGGGCCTCGTCGAGCAGCCGCCTGAGCCGGAGGGCGTCCGGCGCCACCGCGGTCACCAGCGCGGCGGGCCCGGCGAGCGGCACCAGTGAGGCCCCGTCCCCCAAGACCCTGGCCGTCACCGGCACGGCGGCGAACTCCGGTCGGACCACGACCAGTTGGCCGACGGCACGATACCCCGCCAGCACGGCGGGCCCGTCCCAGCCGCCCGGTGCGCCGGGCCCGCAGGACAGTTCCTGGTCGAGCACGACCAGTCCGGCGACCCGCACGGTCAGACGGCTCGTGAGCCGCCCGGGTTCCTCACCGACGCGCCCGAGCACCTGCTCCTCGCGCAGTACGAGCCTGGCCGTGGCGGCGAGTTCGACGCGGGTGGTGACATACAGGTCACTGCCCTGGGCGGAGATCAACTGCTCGGGAAGCCAGTTCAGTTCGCCCTGGTCGGCGACACCGAGCCGGACGTCGTACCGGGCTTCGCCCTTGGCCTGTCCGGGCAGTGCGATGGTGGCGGCGGCCGATCCGACGGACAGTCGCGCGCCCTCCTCCACCCGTCCCTCCACGGTGAAGTGGTCACCGCCGAGCGGCCCGCTCATCGCGCCGACCAGCATGACCCGCGCCCCGTCGCCGGTGGCCCGGGTGCGCCGCAGCGCCAGGGGCCCGTCGCTCTCCAGCACGGGCAGCGAGGTCCCGCCGCGCCCGTCGTCACGGGCGACGATCCGCGCGACGGACCGCACCCCGGCACCGGCAGGCACGCTCATGCCGTCCACGCGGCGAGTTGGGCCCGCACCCACGCGGCGACGTCCGCGACGCCGGCCTCGCTGCGCAACGACTGGAAAACCACGGGCAGTTCGGCGCGCTGCGCCTTGGCGTCGGCGGCCATCCGGGCGAGGTCGGAGCCGACGTACGGGGCGAGGTCGGTCTTGTTGACGACGAGGAGATCGGCGGTGGTCACACCCGGCCCGCCCTTGCGCGGAATGTCGTCGCCCCCGGCCACGTCGATCACGAAGATCTGCGCGTCGACGAGCCCCTTGGAGAAGGTCGCGGTGAGGTTGTCCCCGCCGGACTCCACGAGGACCAGGTCCAGCGGCCCGACCGCGTCCTCCAGGTCCTCCACCGCCTCCAGGTTGGCGGAGATGTCGTCCCGGATCGCGGTGTGCGGACAGGCGCCCGTCTCCACGGCGGTGATCCGCTCGGGCGGCAGCACGGCCTCGCGGAGGAGGAACTCGGCGTCCTCCCGCGTGTAGATGTCGTTGGTGACGACGGCGAGCGACAGCTCGTCCCTGAGCGCCCGGCAGAGCGCGGCGACGGTGGCGGTCTTCCCGGACCCCACGGGGCCGCCGAGCCCGATACGGAGGGCCCTGCGGGTGCCGTCGGGGCGGTGGGCGTCGGCACCGACGGCTGCAGGGCCGTGGTTGGTGTGGTCGAGGTGCATATGCGGCTCCTGGTGAGGCGGGCTCGGTTTGCGGACGACGGGGTACGGGGTGGCGGGCGCTGGTTTCGGAGTGCGGGTGAGTGGGGGCCGGTCGCGCTCACGCGGCGGAGCCGCACATCGAACACAGCCCCCGCGCCCCTGAGGGGGTTGGTCTGCACAGTGTTCATAAGGCGGCTACGACGCGAACAGCCGCACCGGCCAGGCCGCGTGCGCCTCCGCTCCGATCTCCAGCAGGGGCGCCGACGCCGCCGGCAACGCGTCGACCCCCTCGTCGACCGCCCTCCGGGCCGCCTCCACCGCCCGGTCCGCGACCCGGTCCACCTCCGGCGCCAGCCGGGCCAGCACCCTCGTCGCGTCGAACGGATCCAGACTCAGCAACCGCACGGTCGCCGAGGCGGGCCCGCTCACACTCTCGTACGCCGCGCAGTAGGCCGCGTCCACCGGGCCCAGCCCCGCCGCCCGGGCCGCCAGCCCCAGCACCACCGGCTGATGCGCACCTTTGGGGAACTCCCTGCCCAGCGCGTCCAGTTCGGCGCTCCCCCAGGTCGCCCGCGCGGCCCGCAGCAGCTGCCGGCCCAGCTTCCGGGCGGCGACCCGCAGGGCGGGCGACGGCGTGCGCGCGTCCGCGGCACGGTCCAGCGCGACGGGGTCGATCCCGAGCGCCGCGGCCGCGGACAGTCCCGCCGCCGTCAGCCCCGCAGTGTGCAACCGCCCCCGGCAGAACTCCCCCAGGCTCGCCGCCCCGCTGATCCGCCCGGCCTTGACCGCCGCCTCGGCACCACCGGAGTGCGCATGACCCCCGGCGGGAAATCGCCCGTCGGCCAGGACGAGAAGCGCCGCACGTGACATCAGACCACCCTCAGAACAAGAAGTACCGCTGCGCCATGGGCAGTTCGGCCGCCGGTGCCGCCTCGACCAGCTCCCCGTCGATGTGCACGGCGAAGCTGTCCGGATCGACCCGCACCTCGGGCCGCGCGTCGTTCTCGCGCATGTCGGCCTTGGTGACCCCGCGCGTCGACTCGATCGCCGCGAACCGCTTACCGAGCCCCAGCCGCTCCGGCAGTCCGGCCTCGACGGCCAGGGGCGCGACGAAGTTGACGGAGTTGGAGGCAGGCGCCCGCCCGATCGCCCCGTACATCGGCCGCGGCAGGATCGGCTGCGGGGTGGGGATGGAGGCGTTCGCGTCCCCCATCTGCGCGTACGCGATCTGCCCGCCCTTGATGACGAGCTGC
>NZ_JBEOXI010000517.1:0-2747 GCF_040296465.1 Streptomyces sp. NPDC002130 | reverse complement strand
CCGGCATTCCGTACGTGGACATCACCCGCTGGACAACCCGCGTCGCTCGCGCCGCCACTCTGGCGGGTCAGAAGTCGCCGAGCGCACCGGTGTACCTGTCGTCCGGATGGATGGGCGGAGTCACCAATATCGTCGCCGCAGCGCTGGCCGAGGAACTGGGTGGCGCGAGCACGATCGACGTCTCGATTCGCTACGACGTCAACGATATTGCCGGGCTCGACTCCGTCGACTTCATCGATCGCCTCGGCCAGGATTTCGAGGTGATGCAGAACGGCAACCCGATCACCGTCAGCCCGTTGACCGATACACGCTGGATCGACTTTCCCGGTTCGCGTACCAAGGTCGGAAGAATCGACACTCCGGAACAATTCACATTTCCCATGACATTGGGCACCGAAACTGCCAGTACTCGAATCGGTTTCAGTTCGAATGCATCCACCACCGCCCTACTTGCCGCCAAGAAGGTGGGCCTGTTTCGTTGGGGTCGCGGCGACCGCTTCACACCCCTACGACGTGGACTCCTGTACTCGCCCGGCAAGGGCGGGAGTGCGCAAGTACGCATCGACGTCACCGGTCCGAGGGGCACGACGAGCGCAACGATCGTAGATCCGCAGGGACAGGCTCACCTCACCGCGGTGGGCGGCGCGCTCGCCGTCAGACGCGCCTCGAGCGGCGATGCTCGGCCGGGAGTTGCTTTCCCCGAGTCGCTTCCGAACCCGCGCAGCACCGTCTCCGAGTTGGAGAACTTCGGGGTGGCAGTATTGCGGGCATGACCCCCTCCAAGGGTGCCGCCCGCGCGGCAGCACTTCTCGACGCAGCAGAACAGGTCCTCACCACGCAGGGCAATGCCAACTCGGCAATGCGCGATTTCGCAGCCGCGGCCGGCGTGCGAGTGGGGCATCTGCAGCATTACTACCCCACCCGCGCAGATCTGATACGCGCAGTGATGTCACGTGCATTGACCCGTTCACTGGATCGCCTTGCCGTCGTCCCCGATACGGATCAGAGCTTGTCCCGCGAGGAATCCGAACACTTCATCGCAGTCCTGCTCGGAGAACAGGACGACGAGGCAACAGTGCGCTTGTACGTCGAAGTATGGGCGATTGCTGCGGCAGACGAGGAAGTGGCCGTGGTGGTTCGAGACTTCTACGCGCAGTACATCGCACACGTTGAGCGCGCTGTTGCGTGTGCACAACCGGATCTGGATGCGGTGGACCTCAGCGCAACGGCCCAGACCATCGTGAGCCTGCTCGAGGGTTCCGCCGTTCTCCGCTCGGGAATCACCGGCCGAAAGTCCGAGGCTTCGGACCGAAAGCTGGTGAACACACTGCAGTACCTGATTCACGGGTCCTGACTCGGACGTATCGTAAAGCCCATGAGCGTTGCAAACGAATGGAGCCGAATCGAAGCGTGGTGCCGTACACACGCACCGGTGACGGCTGCAGCGTTTCAACCAGGGCTCGGTGACGCCGTCGTCGAGGAATTCGAAGCCTCGACCGGCGTCACGTGGCCCCAGGAACTTCGCGACCTGTACCGGGTGCACAACGGCAGCCTGACCCACGACGACCGGACGGGACTCTTCCTCGGCAGCGTGCTCCCCGACAAGTTCTTCTACCCCATCGACGTCGCAACCGAAGTGCGTCTCACTCTCCTCGAAACATGGGACGAGACGATCTACGAGAATCCCGACCACTACTCCGAGGACGAGATGGATCGACACGATCGACGCGACGCAGGCACTGCCGCAACCATGTTCATCCCCTCGTTCATTCCCTTTGCCGGACTGGACGAGTACCACTACTTCGTGGACACGCGCAGCGGCGCACTCCATCATTGTGTGACGGAGTACGCGTCGGACGCCACCGACAACGGCGGGCCGATCTGGGCGTCCATCTCGGTCATGCTGGCCGCCCATGCCGCTGCGTTGGAGACAGGGTCCACGATCGGAGTGTGGAAACCCGTTGTCAGCAAGGGTGTTCTGGAATGGGAAGTCGACGCATGACGTCGGAGCGGAACCCGACCCGCCGCTCCCTTGCCGACGGGCGTCAGATCTTCTACTTCGACGACGCCGGCCGTACCCGCGACCACACTGCGCGAGATACCCGCGAACTGCCGACACTCGACCACTCGTCTCGAATGAGGTACGACGTGCTCACCGGCGAGTGGATCACCGTGGCCTCCCATCGCATGACACGGACCCATCTCCCCTCCACTGCCGAATGCCCGCTGTGCCCGACCAACGAAACACGCACGCCTACAGAAATACCCGACGCGGACTACGACGTCGCGGTGTTCGAGAATCGGTTTCCGAGCTTTGCGTCGGCACCGCAGGATGGCGCCCCCAACACCGGAGACGGCCCGGGGGATCGCCCAGCCCTCGGCCACTGCGAAGTGATGTGTTTCTCGAGCGATCACACGGCGTCCGTCGCCGAACTTCCGCTCGAACGCATGCGCA
This sequence comes from Streptomyces sp. NPDC002130, assembly GCF_040296465.1. NCBI lineage: Bacteria > Bacillati > Actinomycetota > Actinomycetes > Kitasatosporales > Streptomycetaceae > Streptomyces > Streptomyces sp. NPDC002130. Next base: position 292 of record NZ_JBEOXI010000517.1, on the reverse strand, counting down.
CGATTGTGGGTGCCTGGATTTCTCGGACCGAAGAGTTGTCAGCGGATCCGGTTGTGGAACAAGTCTTCTGCTTCGAGAACCGCGGCGAAGAAATCGGGGTAACACTCACCCACCCGCACGGACAGATCTACGCGTACCCGTATGTCACGCCACGCACCCGATCCATGCTGACGCAAGCAGACAAACACTTCGAGCGCACCGGGCGCTCACTACTCGCCGATGTTCTGGCGTCCGAGCGCGAGGACGGAACCCGGTTGATCTACGACGGCGATCACTGGAGCGCCTACGTCCC
>NZ_JBEOXI010000516.1:0-2755 GCF_040296465.1 Streptomyces sp. NPDC002130 | reverse complement strand
ATGCCCCTACGAGCTGACACACCGCCGAAAGTTGCGGTGGGATCAGGACCGAGAGTTGGTGGACGTAAGTGTCGAAGTCGCATTCCTCTGGGTCGGTGCTGTCGAGCAGCCACGGAACCCAGCCCGACAGGCTCATCTGTTGTAGCTGATCGAGCGCAACGGTGCTGCGGGCAGCGAGCATTCGGGCCGCGGCATCGGGGATGTCTCGATCGAGATCCGACCCCGCGCCATCGGGGTGGAGTTCGCTCACGAGCTGGACGATGTTGCTGATCCCGTAGAGGTTTCCGATTCGGCGAAGCCAGGAGGTCAGTGCTTCACCGGTTTGAGGCTGCGGGTGCAGGGGCCATCGCTGCACCTCCTCGACCCCCTTGCTCATGCCAGGTCGCGTTCGAACTGTCGGCGCCGCCCACTGGGGCCGGTGTAGTCGGTGATCGTCAAAACGTGGTGGGTGATCGCTTCTTCGCCGGTCTCGATCGCGGCGACCGCGGCAGCGGTGAGGAGCATCGACAGCTCCCCGATGGTGCCTTCGCTGCGGGCAAGCAGATATCCGGTCATCTCCTCCGACGTCAGGTGTGAGGGCTTGCGCAACGGAAAGCTGGCCGTGAAGCTCGCGAGCAGCGAACGGGTATCGGAATCGTTGCCCCACACCGGAAGAATCGTCGGATGGAATCTGTTCTCGAGTTGCGCGTCGGCCCTGATCGCCAGATAGGCCTCGCGGGTCCCGACACCCACTAGCGGCATTCGTAGTTCGTTGCCGAGGTAGCGCAGCAGGTTCAAGAATTCGCGGCGAACACCGTCGCGGCCGGCCAGGAGGTTGTGCAGTTCGTCGATCACCAGCATCTGCACACCGGTGGCGCGCAGCAACGTCAGTGCCAGTTGCTCAAGCTCGTGGACTCTTCGGTGCGGACGGAGCGGAGCCCCCAACGCCGCCAACAATGCCACGTAGAAGCGGCTGACCGACGGCTCCGAAGGCATCTGCACACACAACACCGGGATCTGCTCGCGGTCGGGGTCGCTGTCCGGCGGGTGAGCGCGGCGTAATTTTTCGTTGATCATCGACTTGCCGTTGTTCGTCGGACCGACGAGCAGCACGTTCGGCATTCGCCCTCGATCGGGCCACGCGAGCAGCACCTCAAGCTGTTCGATCACCGCCAGGGCATGGGGATAGCCGATCCAGCGGTCGGCCCGAACATGCCGAATACGCTGCGCCGCAGGGAGCATCGCCAGCGGTTGTGCCGCGTGATGCAGATGTGTCAGATCATCGTCTGCAGGCTCGGTCATGAAGTCACCACTGTTCGATGTCGTCGAACGCCGCGACGACATCACTGGGAGCGGTGGGATCGTCCGGCGGCGGAGTGCTCATCGCCCCGGATGATGTGGTTGCCGGGACGGGTAGGTGTTGGCGGCGGGCGCGGTTACGCCGCGCGGTGCGGGTCGCCTTCTTCGCCCCGGTCGTGATCTCACGCATCTGCTCGATCATCGAGAACAACGCACTCTCGTCGATCTGTGTGCGGCCCCGCTCACGCAACCGGGCGGCTGCAGCGCGGTGCTCCCACAACGTGACCGCCGGATGCGAGAGCGTCCGGTACGGCACTTCGACATACCCTGCACCATTGTCGGGTTCGAGGACCCAGATTCGGCTTATGTCGCGGGGATCACGCCGAATGACGAATGTACCCAACTGCTCCCGGCGACTGATCCACGGTTTGAGCGTGTTCGAGAAGTACTGGACATGATCGATGGTGAATCCCGTGCGGGTCAATCTCCGGCGAATTACCGGAAGGAAATCGACGACGAACGCAGTCTCGTCCACCACCACAGGCGGAGGGTTCCGCAGTGTGGTGATGCTGTCGGACCACTTCGCTGCCGGGCTCTGACCGAGGCTCGAATGCAGGCTCCCGTGGTACGAGGATGTCGAAATAACCAGCCATCGTTCTAGCTCGGTCAGGGTCAGCACCGCTGCTGCCTGCGAATCGTAGCTGCCCCGAGCAGCGGGATCGGAGAACGTGGTGCCGGGTAGTTCATGCACCCTGAGCATGGCGGTTCCGATGATGCGTTCGACGATGCCGCCGTAATGCGGGCGACCCGGTGGTCGGTATCCGAGATCGATGCCATGCTGCTCGCAGCCCCGACGCAACGCTTCACCTTTGAACTCCGCTGCGTTGTCGAGATAGAGCCGCCGCGGCTTTCCTGCCATCGGCCACTGCACCTGCCCGGCCAACCCCATCGCCTCCAGCCAGCCATTCTTGTCGCAGGCCACCCGGCCCAGACACAACCCGACCGATACCGCGGACGGCGGTTCGAGCGTCACCACGAAACCGAGGACACATCGGCTGAATACGTCGATCGCCATGGTCAGATACGGGCGGCCGATCGGTTCGCGGTCGTGCTCGTCGACGATCATCAGATCCACCACGGTGTGATCGATCTGCACCTGCTCGAGTACCGCTTCCACCGGAGGAGGGACACCGCCGGCGCTTTGGCGCGGCCGCGCAGCATCCTGGCCCCCACGCAACCTGGCTACAGTTCCGGGATGCATCGCTGCGATCCGCGTTGCCACCGTATTGCGCGCCGGCACCCGCAATCCTGATCGATGACAGGCCAACGCAATTCGGCGGTATATCGCCGCGACACTGAGTTTCTGCCGCTTCAAGAACTCCTTCGCGAGATAATCGGCGATCACCTCCTCCACCTCGGCGCTCACTCGGCCCCGGCCGCGGCCACCCGAAGGCGGTGCGATCAGCAGATCGGTGAC
>NZ_JBEOXI010000515.1:0-2757 GCF_040296465.1 Streptomyces sp. NPDC002130 | reverse complement strand
CTGGCGCTCAGCGTGTACGCGTTCATCGACTGCATCAGCACGAAGGACGACGAGATCCGCCACATGCCCAAGCCGCTGTGGGCGCTCCTTGTCCTGCTGTTCCCCCTCGTCGGGTCGATCTCCTGGCTCATCGCCGGAAAGAAGCGGGTGCCTTCGGCTGAGCGTCCCCGGCAGTGGGTGGCGCCCGACGACAATCCGGACTTCCTGAAGTCGCTCGACGAGGACAAGAACAGGGACGACGACCCGAAGCGCGACGAGTCCTGAAGGCACCGGCTCTCCCGCCCGTGTGAAACCACTTGCCCTCGGTAAGCACATGGTCGCCAATGGTGCCCATGGAGACACAGCAGCCACCGGGGCAGTGGGACGTACCGCCCCCGCCCTCCACTCCGCCGCGCGCCATGACGGACGTCGAACTTCGCGTCCACAAACGCCTGTTATGGGTCGGCACGGCCGCATACCCCTTGCGCAACATCGCCCGGGTGTACACCTTCACCCTGCATCCCAAGCGCAAGGAGGCGGTCTTCCGCTTCCTGACCCGCGCCTTGATCACCCTGGCCGTGGGGATCGGTCTGTCGATCATCGGCAGTCTGACGTTCATCGACGGCAGGTCGACGGGTACCGGGGTCCTGACGATCGTGTGGCTCGGTACGGGCGCCGCGCTGATCTACTTCTTCGTGGACATGCTCTCCGTCGTCACGGCCCAGTCGCACTACGTCCTCGCCGTCGAGACGGCCGGCCCGTCCACGGCGATGGTGACCAGCCGGAACCCGCAGCACCTCGACCAGCTCGTGGGCTACGTCGCGGGCGCGCTGGAGAACCCCGACGCCGAGTTCCGGGTTACGGTGGAGCGCCTGACGATCAACTCGCCCACCAACTACCACTTCGGTGACAGCGTGAACATGTACGGCGGCAGCGGGAACACGGGGATCGCGGCATGAGCGGCAACAACTACTACTACGGCGACAACGTCAGCATGCACGGCGGCAGCGGCAACACGGGCATCGTGAAGAACGGGGCCACGGGCGACACGGACCCCGCCCTGCGGCTGGCCCTCGCCGAACTGATCCGTGAGGTACGGGAGTTGCGCGACCAGCTGCCGCAGCCGAGCGCGCAGCTCATCGACGAGTCCCTGCCGGTGCTGGCCGCGGACGCGGCGCCGGCGCAGGAGCGGCACCGTGCGCTGCTGGCTGTCGCCGCGATCGCCGCGGCCGTCGGAGCGGTGGGCCAGCCGGTCGCGGAGGCGGCCAACCGGATCCTGCAGATGGTGAGCGGGCAGTAGTTCAGCGTACGGAGTCGATGAACGCCGACCAGGCGGACCGGCCTACGACCAGGACCGGTCCGTCAGGGTTCTTGCTGTCGCGGACGGGGACGGTGGCGGGGAAATCGGGGGCTATTTCGATGCAGTTGCCGCCATTGGCGTCGCTGTAGCTGCTCTTGATCCACCGTGCCGCGCTGAGTTCGGGCTTCTTCATGATGCTGGTACCTCTCCATCACGTCGCTGATCAGAGCGGCGGACCCGGGGGCTGACGGAGCGTCCGCCCTGAGCACATCATAGGAGTGGCTGTGGCGTGCGTAGAGGGCCGGATCGTCGCTGAAGTGGCCGCGATCCAAGGACTCCGAGTAGACCCACCGATGCCCGTCCGGCAGCTCGATCAACGACATGGAGCCGCTGGGGCGGAACAGGCCGAGGCGGTCCGCGGGGGCGACCTGGATACGGATGTTGGGTCGCCGCCCGACGTCCAGCAGGTGCGCGCACTGGTCCCTCATCACGCCCGGGTTGCCGACGACGTTGCGTAGGCAGCTCTCGTCCAGGACGACGAGGTACAGCGGGCCCCTCTCCGCCAGGAAGCGTTGCTGACGGCTCAGTCGGGCTCGCACCCGGTCCTCCAACTCCTCGCCACTCACCAGCCGCGAGAACAGCGCACGGGCGTAGTCCGCCGTCTGCAACAGCCCGGGAATGACCCGCTCCTGGTACTCCCGAAGGGTGACGGCAACCTCGTCCATCTCGGCGCGCCGCCGGAACCAGTCCGGATGCTCCACCTGCGGATACCAGTCGATCCTGGTCCACAGCCGAAGCAACACCCCGCCCGTGCACAACACTTCGTCACATGTCTTGGCGAACGTGTCCTGCGGAACCCTCGTACCGCCCTCGACCCGCGCCACATGCGAACGGTCGCATGGGATCTGTCTGGCCAGACCCTCCTGCGTGAGCAGCGCGGCCTCACGGAAGTGCCGCAGGACCTCCCCGAATACCGCCGCCGTACTCGCCCCGCCGTTCCGTCGGCTCACGGCTCCCCCTCCGTGACAGTGCACCGGTGTCACACGCAAAGCATTGATCCGGACCGTTCCCCTGCGCAACGCTCAACACACCCAGAGTGACGGAGGTGCACGGAATGGAACCGGGAACGCTCGTCTACGACCCCCAGACGCGCAAGGTCGGCGAGTACCAGGACAGAACCGGCCCGTATGTGATGCTGCGCCCGGTCGGCGGCGGCCGGGAATGGCAGGCCGACCCGGCGAGAATCCGCGAGGCGACACCGGAGGAACGGCTCAGCGCGGGCGTACGCGCGCTCAACGACCGTTCCAGGGAAGGTCTGTCGGCCGATCCGACGCGACCGCCCTCCCCGGTGCCAGGGTGCGCGAGCTGTGAGGAGCTGGCGCTGCGGCGGGACAGGGCGCGGGCGGCGTTCGACGGCAGTGCGGTGACAGACGCGAACGTGCTGCTGCGCCAGCACCAACGCGACGAGCACGGTGGGG
>NZ_JBEOXI010000514.1:0-2758 GCF_040296465.1 Streptomyces sp. NPDC002130 | reverse complement strand
CGGGGTATCAACATATCTGGCGTTGACTTTTGGCACGCTGTTGAGTTCTCAAGGAACGGTCGCTTCCTTTGTACTCACCCTCTCGGGCTTTCCTCTGGGCGCTTCCCTTCGGTGTTCCAAACTCTATCAGTGTTTTTCCGGCCTCCTGACCACCGTCCTGCAGACATGCAGAAGGTGATCCAGAGATAGGATCTGACAAGTTGGTTGCTGCCCGGCCAGGACGCAAGGTTGCGTCGTTCAGCCCCAAGCAGGAGTACGACTGTACACGCGGCCACTGAGCGGGTGCAAATCGACGTGAGGTATGGTCTAGACCACTTCGGAGTGCTCTCGCGGAACCGGCACTTCAGGTGACATACGCTGCTGAACAGTGTGCCGCCCGGTACCTACAGGGACGGCCTATCGATCTCCACCCCTGGGAGGCTTCCCATGACCACCGTGACGTCCCCGCTGGCAGGACGCGTTATCGGACTGGCGGCAGTGCCGGATCCGGTCTTCTCCGGGGCCATGGTCGGCCCAGGCACAGCGATCGATCCCGTACGTGAGCCTTCCGAGGCCGTCTCGCCCGTGGACGGCCTCATCGTCTCCCTGCACCCGCACGCGTTCGTCGTGGTCGACGAGAACGGGCATGGCGTGCTCACCCACCTCGGTATCGACACCGTGCAGCTCAACGGCGAAGGTTTCGAGCTGCTCGTGAACAAGGGCGACACCGTCAGGCGTGGTCAGGGTGTCGTTCGCTGGAACCCGGCGGCCGTCGAGACCGCAGGCAAGTCCGCGGTCTGCCCGGTCGTGGCGCTGGAAGCCACGGCCGAGGCTCTCTCCGATCTTCGCGACAACGGCGATGTGAAGGCCGGCGACAGTCTCTTCCTCTGGAAGTGACGCCAGTGCCGTCCTGTGACGGCGAGTACGACAACCACCGCGGCGGCGGGGCCCGCCGCTCTATCGGAGACGGGTGAGATGGAGACAACGCTGCGAGGCGTCGGGGTGAGCCACGGTGTGGCCATCGGCGAGGTTCGGCACATGGGAACGGCGGTGCTCGAGCCGCCCGCGAAGCAGATACCGGCGGAGGAGGCGGAGCGCGAACAGGGGCGCGCCCGCAAGGCCGTCGAGGCGGTGGCGGCGGACCTGATGGCGCGGGGCAACCTGGCCGGTGGCGAAGCCCAGGCGGTGCTCGAGGCGCAGGCCATGATGGCCCAGGACCCCGAGCTGATGGCCGATGTGGAGCGGCGGATCGCTGTCGGCAGCACGGCGGAGCGCGGGGTGTACGACGCGTTCGCCTCCTACCGCGAGCTGCTGGCGGGAGCCGGTGAGTACCTCGCCGGTCGCGTGGCCGACCTCGACGACGTGCGGAACCGTATCGTCGCCCGGCTACTGGGGGTGCCGATGCCGGGCGTCCCCGACAGCGACGAGCCGTACGTCCTGGTGGCCCGCGACCTCGCGCCGGCCGACACCGCGCTGCTCGACCCCACTCTGGTGCTCGGCTTCGTCACCGAGGAGGGCGGGCCGACCAGCCACAGCGCGATTCTCGCCCGGGCGCTCGGGGTGCCGGCCGTGGTGGCGCTGCCGGGTGCCGGTGAGCTCGCCGAGGGCACGATGATCGCCGTCGACGGCAGCACGGGAGAGATCTTCGTGGACCCGAGCGACGAGAAGAAGGCACAGCTGGAGGCAGCGGCTGCCGAGCGGAAGGCCGCGTTGGCCGCCTCCACCGGGCCCGGTGCCACGGCGGACGGTCACAAGGTGCCGCTGCTGGCGAACATCGGTGGCCCCGCTGATGTGGCGGCCGCCGTCGAGGCTGGTGCCGAGGGTGTCGGTCTTTTCCGTACGGAGTTCCTCTTCCTGGACGACAGCAAGCAGGCGCCCTCTGAGGAGAAGCAGGTCGCCGCGTACCGGCAGGTGCTCGAGGCGTTCCCCGAGGGGCGTGTCGTGGTGCGGGTGCTGGACGCGGGCGCGGACAAGCCGCTCGACTTCCTCACGCCGGCCGATGAGCCGAACCCGGCGCTCGGTGTGCGGGGTCTGCGGACGCTGCTCGACCACCCGGAGGTCCTGCGCACCCAGCTGACCGCGCTCGCCAAGGCCGCGGAGGGGCTGCCCGTCTATCTCGAGGTCATGGCCCCGATGGTGGCGGACCGTACGGATGCCCGGGCTTTCGCGGACGCCTGCCGTGAGGCGGGGCTGCGGGCGAAGTTCGGCGCGATGGTGGAGATCCCGTCGGCCGCGCTGCGGGCTCGCTCGATCCTCCAGGAGGTCGAGTTCCTGTCGCTGGGGACCAACGACCTCGCCCAGTACACCTTCGCCGCCGACCGTCAGGTGGGTGCGGTGTCCCGTCTGCAGGATCCCTGGCAGCCTGCCCTGCTCGACCTGGTGGAGCTGTCCACCGAGGCGGCCAAGGCCGAGGGCAAGAGCTGTGGAGTCTGTGGCGAGGCCGCGTCCGACCCGCTGCTCGCGTGTGTGCTGACCGGTCTGGGTGTCACCTCTCTCTCGATGGGCGCCGCGTCGATTCCTTACGTCCGGGCGACGCTGGCCAAGTACACGCTGGCGCAGTGCGAGCGTGCCGCTGCGGCGGCACGGGCGACGGACAGTGCCGAGAATGCGCGCAGTGCGGCGCAGGCGGTGTTGTCGGGCGAGTAGGTCCGGCCGGGTCGCCGGTGTTTCCCGGAAGGGGGGGGCACTGAGGTGTTTAGGGCCAGAACGGATTTTTATAGGTTGGAGACAGAGGGGGTGTGAGGACGGAGAAAAATAATGTCGAGAGAAATGCCGAGCG
>NZ_JBEOXI010000513.1:0-2768 GCF_040296465.1 Streptomyces sp. NPDC002130 | reverse complement strand
AAGCGGCGCAACACCGTCGAGCGGTGCATCAACAAGCTCAAGCAGTGGCGCGGCCTGGCCACCCGATACGACAAGACCGCCACCATCTACCTCGCTGGACTCCACATCGCCGCCATCTTCATCTGGTCGGCAAGGTGATCCAAAGGAAACCGCCTAGCCGATGGCCCGCAAGGCACCCGCCGAGGACCCCGGCGACTCCCGTCTGCGCGTGGGCCCGCCCAAGGACCACGCCGCCGGCCTCCCCGCCTTCATGTCCTCCCTGCGCCACGCCCACGCGCAGATGGGCGCCCGCCGAGGAGGCGTCACTCGCGCTCGCGCAACGCCACGGCCTGCCCGAGGCGTTCGGGGCGCCGGTTGTGCTGTTCTGCTACCTCGACCGGACGATGGGGCCCGGGCAGTGGGGGGACGCGGGGATGTACTTGCAGACGGTCATGCTGCTGCTGAGGGCGGAAGGGTTGCACAGCTGCCCTCAGGTCGGCCTGCCGGAGGACCAGCGATTGATGCCCTCGGGTGTGCCCTGGGGTCGGGACGATCCAGACTCCCGGCCAGACCTCGGTTTCACCAGCGACCTTCTCATATGTTGCGGCGGGGAAGTCGCTCAGTTCGTCGATGGTGTAGCCGCCCTTTCGGGCGGTGGTGGGCTCGACGTCCTGGACCAGGATGGGCTTGCCGGCCAGGAGAGGGGGCACCGACTGCCCCGCTCTGGACTCGGTCAACGCGGCGGGATCGCCGCCTCGGCCGCTGCCTTGATCCGGGCAGCGAAGGCGGGGGCGTCCTTGCGGGCGGCCGTGAGTGCCAGGCCGACGAGCAGCTTGCCGAGTCCGTGGCCCTCCAGAACGTTGTGGAGACGGACCCGCGTCCTGCCGTCGGCCAGCGGCTCCAGGTCGTAGCCGCCCTCGGCCACCGCCACGCTGTTCTTGGACACCTCGGTCCACCGGATCCGCGCCGGGGCTTCGAGCTCGGTGATACGGAACTCCCTGGCCGTCTTCACGCCGGCGTCCTTGACCGTGCTGCGGAAGACCGTTCCCACGGCGGTCGGCGTCTCGGGAACCCGCTCGATCCTCAGCACTCGGGGGCTGAACTGCGGATCGTTGCGCCCGTCGGCGAGGTAGTCGAACACCGCCTCGACGGGCCGGTCGATCTCGGTGGTCGCTTCGAACTGTCCTGACATGAGGGCTCCTCGGTCACTGGGTCCGCGCGGTCGTGAAGGGCCGTCAGTGCGTCCTGCCGTAACGGCATCGAGACCCTACGGGAGCGCCGGGCATCCCGCGAGACGACAAGCTGGCCATCAGGGCACCGGCCTGAAGTGATGAAAGGAGTCTGGCCGTCAGACGGGTGGCCATTGCTCCGTACGCCACACCGCATATCAGGGAGACGAGCAGCGCCGCCACGGGGGAGTGGTCCCGCAGGTGGGGATAGACCTGGAAGTGCGTCAGGTAGATGTAGAGCGAGCTGCCGGCCAAGACGCCCGCCAGCCGGTTGACCGGGTCGATGCTGGGCAGGGCGGGCACCCAGAGCAGCAGGACGAGGCCGCCGAGCACGATCGATGTCCGCAGGGTCTGCTCCCCGGGGAAGAGACCGGGCACGGTGACGAGCGTGACCGCGGTCAGCCCCAGCCGTTGTCCCGCCGTGCGGGCCCGGGCCGCCGCCCAGCCCAGGGCGAACAGGAAGAAGACCACGGTGGGGCTCAGGTGGAATCGGACGTGCGCGAGGCCCCAGGGGTCGTAGCGGCCGACGAGCCCCAGGGCGACCAGTGCCAGGGCGAAGCCGAAGGGGGTGCGCCGCTCCGCGCGGTGCAGCCAGGGGATCGCCAGCAGAACCGCCAACCCGGCCAGGAAGTAGACCAGCGCTTCGACGAACCAGTAGCGCCACTCCGGATCGGAGTTGTCCTGCTCGAAGAGGCTGTTGGCCAGGACGACGTTGGCCAGGTCGTATTCGCGGGTCAGCAGCAGCGCGAAGGCGATCCACACCATGCTCGGAACGGCGATGCGGGCGATACTCCGCCCCATCCTGCGCAGACGCTCCCGGCGTTCGCCGACGGAGAGGTGGAAGCGCGCGAAGTTGTATCCGGCGACGCCGAGCAGCACGTGGGCGCCGCCCTGGACCAGGAAGACGGGGATGTGCGAGCCGACGACGAGGACGATGCCGACCGCCCGCAGGGCGATGCCCGTCTCCAGGCTGCGCCGCAGCCCGCGCCGCGGGACGGCCGGGGGCGTGCGCCGTTCGGTCTCCGGGGCCCGCAGCCGGCGGATCGGTGTGGTGTGCCAGTCGGCGGGCAGCACCCCAAGGGCCTGCTCCAGCCGCAGCGACATCTCGACGTACGAGAGTGAGTCGCCGCCCAGACTCACGAAGCTGCTGTCCTCGGTGACGTCGGTCCGGTCGAGGATCTCGGCGTAGAGGGCACAGAGGTCGTCCTCGCCCGGGGACGGTGCCGAGGCCGAAGCGTCGCGAGCCAGCCGCCGTACCGCTTCGTAGTCGGTCTTGCCGGAGGCGAGCCGCGGAAGCTCGGCCACCGGCAGCACCCGTATCGCGCGCGGCGGCAGACCGCAGCCCTCGCTCACCAGCCGCCGTACGGCCGTAGCCTCCGCACCCGCCGTGCTCGCCGCCACGACGGTCAGCGCGTCGTCGTCGCCCACGCACGCGGCGTGGATGCCGTGCCCTTCCAGTCGCGCCCTCGAACCCGGCCGCCCGGGCCTCCGCCACACAGGCCTCGGGCCGCCCCGGGGTGTGCGTACGGTCCAGCACCTTCAGCACGTGCTGCCGCGCAC
>NZ_JBEOXI010000512.1:0-2776 GCF_040296465.1 Streptomyces sp. NPDC002130 | reverse complement strand
TACTGGGGCTTAAATTCTCAGCTTCGCTCCCGAAGGAACTAACCGGTCCTCTTAACCTTCCAGCACCGGGCAGGCGTCAGTCCGTATACATCGTCTTACGACTTCGCACGGACCTGTGTTTTTAGTAAACAGTCGCTTCTCACTGGTCTCTGCGGCCCCACCCAGCTCAGACAGTACATGTCGTCACCAGACAGGGCCCCCCTTCTCCCGAAGTTACGGGGGCATTTTGCCGAGTTCCTTAACCATAGTTATCTCGATCGCCTTAGTATTCTCTACCTGACCACCTGTGTCGGTTTGGGGTACGGGCCGTGTGAAAGCTCGCTAGAGGCTTTTCTCGGCAGCATAGGATCACTGAATTCGCCTCAATCGGCTACGCATCACGTCTCAGGCTATGTGTGACCCGGATTTGCCTAGGTCACGCCCTACACGCTTACACCAGTATTACCACTGACTGGCTCAGCTACCTTCCTGCGTCACCCCATCGCTTGGCTACTACCAGATCAGGTCCCATGCATCCACCAACTCGAGACCCGAAGGTCTTCTCGTGGCTTCAGGATGGTTAGTATCACTGATTCACCATGGGCGCGTTCACACGGGTACGGGAATATCAACCCGTTGTCCATCGGCTACGCCTGTCGGCCTCGTCTTAGGTCCCGACTCACCCTGGGCGGATTAACCTGGCCCAGGAACCCTTGGTCATTCGGCGGACGAGTTTCTCACTCGTCTTTCGCTACTCATGCCTGCATTCTCACTCGTGTGGCCTCCACGGCTAGGTCACCCTGCCGCTTCCATGGCCACACGACGCTCCCCTACCCATCCACACACCTGCCAGAAAATCCTTGGATCAACTGGGGGCTATTGCGTGAATGCCGCAGCTTCGGTGGTGTACTTGAGCCCCGCTACATTGTCGGCGCAGGATCACTTGACCAGTGAGCTATTACGCACTCTTTCAAGGGTGGCTGCTTCTAAGCCAACCTCCTGGTTGTCTTCGCGACCCCACATCCTTTTCCACTTAGTACACGCTTAGGGACCTTAGCTGGCGATCTGGGCTGTTTCCCTCTCGACTACGAACCTTATCGCCCGCAGTCTCACTGCCGCGCTCTCACTCACCGGCATTCGGAGTTTGGCTGATTTCGGTAAGCTTGTGGGCCCCCTAGACCATCCAGTAGCTCTACCTCCGGTGAGAAACACGCGACGCTGCACCTAAATGCATTTCGGGGAGAACCAGCTATCACGGAGTTTGATTGGCCTTTCACCCCTACCCACAACTCATCCCCTCAGTTTTCAACCTAAGTGGGTTCGGTCCTCCACGACGTCTTACCGTCGCTTCAACCTGGCCATGGGTAGATCACTCCGCTTCGGGTCTAGAGCATGCCACTACGATCGCCCTATTCGGACTCGCTTTCGCTACGGCTACCCCACACGGGTTAACCTCGCGACATGCCACTAACTCGCAGGCTCATTCTTCAAAAGGCACGCCATCACCCCCAGCAGTAAACTGCTCGAAGGCTCTGACGGATTGTAAGCGCACGGTTTCAGGTACTATTTCACTCCCCTCCCGGGGTACTTTTCACCTTTCCCTCACGGTACTAGTCCGCTATCGGTCACCAGGGAGTATTCAGGCTTATCGGGTGGTCCCGACAGATTCACACCAGATTTCACGGGCCCGGTGCTACTTGGGTTTCCATTACAACAGTCACAAAGTTTTCGTGTACGGGATTCTCACCCTCTACGACAGGCCGTTCCAGACCACTTCCACTAACCCTGTGATTTCTTACTGTTGGCCAACACGGCAGTATTGACAAAATGAACCCCACAACCCCACGAATGCAACACCTGCCGGCTATCACACACCCATGGTTTAGCCTCTTCCGCTTTCGCTCGCCACTACTCACGGAATCACGGTTGTTTTCTCTTCCTGTGGGTACTGAGATGTTTCACTTCCCCACGTTCCCTCCACACGCCCTATATATTCAGGCGCGGGTAACACGACATCACTCGTGCTGGGTTTCCCCATTCGGACATCCTCGGATCACAGCTCGGTTGACAGCTCCCCGAGGCTTATCGCAGCCTCCTACGTCCTTCATCGGCTCCTGGTGCCAAGGCATCCACCGTACGCTCTTCATTACTTACAACAAAGATGCTCGCGTCCACTGTGCAGTTCTCAAACAACACACAACACTCAGGCTCCAAGCAGACACCAACAAGAAAAAATTCTTGCGGTATGACCGCGCCTGAACATTGTCGTTACTTCCTAGAGAGGAAACACTCGCGTGTTCTCTCAGGACCCAACAGTATGCCGATATAATTTGTTCTCCCACCAGCACTGAGGCCGGCAGTAACGAAAACGAATGCTTGTCAGCGTCCACCCATGAGCAACCACCGTTCCACATACGGGAACGAAATGGCCTCTGCTTTCCTCAACCACACCTGTGTGCAGCGAGCGAAAGAGATGCTCCTTAGAAAGGAGGTGATCCAGCCGCACCTTCCGGTACGGCTACCTTGTTACGACTTCGTCCCAATCGCCGATCCCACCTTCGACGGCTCCCTCCCACAAGGGGTTAAGCCACCGGCTTCGGGTGTTACCGACTTTCATGACGTGACGGGCGGTGTGTACAAGGCCCGGGAACGTATTCACCGCAGCGTTGCTGATCTGCGATTACTAGCGACTCCGACTTCACGGGGTCGAGTTGCAGACCCCGATCCGAACTGAGACCAGCTTTAAGGGATTCGCTCCACCTCACGGTCTCGCAGCCCTCTGTACTGGCCATTGTAG
>NZ_JBEOXI010000511.1:0-2784 GCF_040296465.1 Streptomyces sp. NPDC002130 | reverse complement strand
CGGCCCGTCGTGGGCGAGGCGCACGGTGAATCCCTCGCGTGTCAGATAATTGGCGACAACCTTCGCAAGGGCAGTCTCGTCGTCGACGACAAGAACACGCCCCGGTTCCTCACCAGGTCGTAGTTCGGCGCTCATCGAACCGAGGTTAGTCGACTGCGTGTCTGCATTTCTGTCGCGAGGTGATTTCCGTTCGACTGTGAAGATTCGATGAAGGAAGCCTGTTTGGGCCGGTTATCGGGCTTCGAGGCGGATTTCCGCCGGTAACGTGGCAACTGTGCATTTGCAGCACTGTCGTCAAATCAATTGTGGTGCAGTGCATATCGAACAGAATCAACTCTCGGGAGTGAAAACATGTCTTTGACGGTCAGGAAGAGCGCCACGCGGTTCGTTCCGGTTGTGGCAGCGGCAGCACTGTTGATTGCCGGATGCTCGGACAACTCCGGGGAGAGTGTCAACCATTCTTCCGAAACAACCAGCGTCGCAGCACAGTCGGAGATTCCCGCGGGTGTCAATGCCGCCGACATCGAGTTTCTCGAAGGGATGTACCCGCATCACGCGCAGGCATTGGACATGGCCAGAATGGTCGACGGTCGAACCGACAATCCGGAACTTCTCTCGCTTGCAGCGCAGATAGAGGCAGCGCAAGGCCCGGAAATGGCTCAGATGCCGGGCCACCGGCGCCGGAATGCGTTCGGTCGAGCACACCAAGCGCTACACCACGGCCGGTACCGCCAACGACCAGGGCAAGACCTCCGGCGTCCTGGCCAGTGGCGTCGTCGCCGAACTGCTCGGCGTGGACATCTCGGCGCTCGGCACGACCACGTTCCGGCCCCCGTACACCCCGGTCTCCTTCGCCGCCCTCGCCGGCCGTGACCGCGGCGTGCTGAGCGACCCGGTCCGCACGACCGCCCTGCACGAGTGGCATGTGGCGCACGGCGCTCGCTTCGAGAACGTCGGCCAGTGGAAGCGGCCCTGGTACTACCCGCAGGACGGCGAGGAGATGGAGGCGGCCGTGCTGCGCGAATGCGCCGCCGCCCGCGAGGGCGTCGCCTTCATGGACGCCTCCACCCTCGGCAAGATCGACGTCCAGGGCCCGGACGCCGCCGTCTTCCTCGACCTGCTCTACACCAACATGATGAGCACCCTGAAGGTCGGCATGATCCGCTACGGCGTGATGTGCCGCCCGGACGGGATGGTCTTCGACGACGGCACCGTCATCCGCCTCGGCCAGCACCGCTACCTGGTCACCACGACGACGGGCAACGCCGCCACCGTGCTGGACTGGATGGAGGAGTGGCTCCAGACGGAGTGGCCCGAGCTGAAGGTCCACTGCACCTCCGTGACCGAACAGTGGGCCACCATCGCCCTGGTCGGTCCGAAGTCCCGCGAGGTCCTCGGCTCACTCGCGCCGCAACTGGCCGTGGCGAACGAAGACTTCCCGTTCATGGCGTGGCGGGACACGACGGTCGCGGGCATCGAGGCCCGGGTGTGCCGGATCAGCTTCTCCGGCGAACTCGCCTACGAGATCAACGTATCGCCCTGGGAGGCCCTCGCCCTGTGGGAGGCGCTGTACGCGGCGGGCGCCCCGTACGGCATCACCCCGTACGGCACGGAGACGATGCACGTCCTGCGCGCGGAGAAGGGCTATCCGATCGTCGGCCAGGACACCGACGGCACGGTGACGCCGCAGGATCTCGGCATGAGCTGGGCGGTGTCGAAGAAGAAGCCCGACTTCATCGGCAAGCGTTCCTTCGCCCGTGCCGACACCGTCCGCCCCGACCGCAAGCACCTGGTCGGTCTGCTCCCGGAGGACCCGGGCACGCTCCTCCCCGAGGGCACGCACCTCGTCGCCGACAGCGTGCTGCCCGCGCCCCCCGTCCCGATGCTCGGCCATGTCACGTCCAGCTACCGCAGCGCGGCCCTCGGCCGGACCTTCGCGCTCGCGCTGGTCAAGGGCGGACGCGAGCGCATCGGTGAGCGCCTCTACGCCCCCGTCGGTGACCGGCTGGTCCCGGTGACCGTCGCGAGCCCCGTCCTCTACGACCCCGAGGGAGCCCGCCGCGATGGCTGACACCGCCCTTTCCGCTCCGCTCCGCAGCCCCCTGTCGCACGCCGCGGACCGGCTGGCCGCCGCGACCCGCGCCTCCGGGGGCGCCGTGCGGCTGGCGGAACTCCCCTTCCTGACCCAGATGAACGTCCGCCTCGATCCCAAGGGAGCGGCGGCGGACGCCGTCGGGCTGGCGCTGGGGCTGCAACTGCCCGTCGAGCCCGGCACCGTCGTCCGCGCCGGGGAGCTGACCGCGCTGTGGCTCGGCCCCGACGAGTGGCTGGTGGTGGGCCCGCCGGGCGGCCGGCTCGGGCTGGAGAACCGGATCCGTGAGGCCGCCGGTGACGAGCCCGTGTCCGTCGTCGACGTCTCGGCTCAGCGCACCACGCTCCTCGTCGCCGGACCCCGTGCCCACGACCTGCTGGCCCATGGCTGCTCGCTCGACCTGCACCCGCGCGTCTTCGGCCCCGGTCGCTGTGCCCAGACGACCCTGGGCCGCGCCCAGGTCGTCCTGGTGGCCCGTGACGACCCGAGGGCCGGGTTCTGGGTACTGGTCCGCTCCTCTTTCGCCGGCTACCTGACGGACTGGCTGCTGGACGCCGCCGTGGAGTGGACGGGCTGACACGGACACCACGAAAGCGGGGGGGGGGGGGGTCGGGAGACCAGTAGCGCCCCCCCCCCCCCCGCGGCGGCCCCGGCCGCCCGGGGGGGGCGGCCGGGCGCGGCCCCCGACTACC